>NZ_QORY01000049.1:5237-10065 GCF_008368755.1 Bacillus sp. AR2-1 | reverse complement strand
AGTAACTATACTAGTTACACATGATTGGCAAATATATCGAATAGTCCCGAGCTATAAGTGTATGTCTATAGATTCTTTTCGAGATAATAGTTTGATTTAATTAAAAATTACTTATCCTCAATATATTGATAATAATAACTTAATCTATTTTTTAAACTAAGTCATATTACTTGTAAGTTTAACTATAAATGATAGATTTACCAAGCTGTAATATATTTTAGGAGTGTTACATTTTGAAATACAAATTAATTGCTACAGGAATTCTTGCTGGAAGTCTACTATCCTACTCATCTAGTGCATTTGCAAATACTCACAAATTCCCAGATGTCCCTGCATGGGCTGACAAATCCGTTAATTATTTAGTTGATAAAAAAGTATTAAGTGGGTACCCAGATGGCACTTTTGGTTCAAGTGATTCATTAGATCGAGCTGCTGCTGCAACAATTATGACAAAAGCTCTAGGTATACAAGTTGACTTCGATGCAAAACCATCCTTTACAGATTCTCAAAATCATTGGGCAACCCCTTATATTGCTGCTGCTGAAAAGGCAGGAATCATTAAAGGTGAAGGAAATGGGATATTCAATCCCTCAGGAAAAGTTACACGTGCTGCTATGGCAGCAATGTTAGTAAATGCATATAAGTTACAAGATATTACAAATAGTCATGTGCAAAGTAAATTTGATGATATAAAAGGACATTGGGGTGAAAAACATGCAAACATTTTAATACAAACGGAAATTTCTAAGGGAACTGAAGATGGAAATAGCTGGTCTCCTAATAGACCGATTACTCGTGCAGAGGCTGCACAATTTCTTGCAAAATCTGATCAAATCCACCACCAAACAAAACAAGTAGAAAATACTGTAGTTGGAGTAATAAATGATGCAGACCCTTATTATGTGACTGTTACATATAAAGATGCTAATGGAAATAGTCAAGAAGTTACTATAGACTTCCCGAATGGTAGTAACTCTAACTTTAAAAACGGTGACAAAGTTAAAGTTGCTAACAAAAATCAATGGAAACATCAAAAAATCTATGGACAAACTGTATTTTACACTGATGTAAATTCTATTTCTAAAGTAAATGAAGAATCTAACAAACAACAAGAAAACCATGTAGTTGGGGTAATAAATGATGCAGATCCTTATTATGTGACTGTTGCATATAAAGATGCTAATGGAAATAGTCAAGAAGTTACTATAGACTTCCCGAATGGTAGTAACTCTAACTTTAAAAACGGTGACAAAGTTAAAGTTGTTAACAAAGATCAATGGAAACATCAAAAAATCTATGGACAAACTATATTTTACACTGATGTAAATTCTATTTCTAAAGTAAATGAAGAATCTAACAAACAACAAGAAAACCATGTAGTTGGGGTAATAAATGATGCAGATCCTTATTATGTGACTGTTACATATAAAGATGCTAATGGAAATAGTCAAGAAGTTACTATAGACTTCCCGAATGGTAGTAACTCTAACTTTAAAAACGGTGACAAAGTTAAAGTTGTTAACAAAGATCAATGGAAACATCAAAAAATCTATGGACAAACTGTATTTTACACTGATGTAAGTTCTATTTCTAAAATAAACGAAGAATCTAACAAACAACAAAAAAACCAATTAATGAGTAAAGATAAAGAACAAAAACTCTTAGCACAATTAAAAAAACGTTCTGGTACTGTGATAAAAAAATCCAAAGATAGTATTGAAATTTCAAGTGAAAACAACATTATTCGTGCCCATGTTAACCCGAAAATACTACCAAATATTAATATAGGTGATACAGTAAATGTTTTTGCTCAAGCATTTGAAATTGATCCTATACTTTTAAAGGACCTACCTTTCGAGGCAAGAAACGCGATTATTCAAAAGGGAAATGAACAAAATATTTTGGAAAATCAATACAAAAAAATCACAGGAAATGTTACAGGAAAATCTGATAATTCACTCTTAGTTTCGAGTAACAACATAACTTATAAAGCTGAGGTTTCACCTGAATTATTACAAAATATTGTATTAGGTGATACAGTAAACATTTACGCTGCATCTTTTGAGAGTAGTCCTATTTTACTACCTAATGTTCCCGTGGATGCTATTTCTCCGATTGTTGAAAAAACAAATTAATGTTCAACATTCTATAAATTTATTGACTTCATCCGAAAAGAACTCCTAAATAACATAGGAGTTCTTTTTATGAAGTTATGTTTTTCTATCGTGCTCGTAAGACCTAGTATATTAATCGTGATTTACTTTCTGTCCAACAGTAACTATCTTATTTTTATTTCCATAAGTTTTTATCAAGAGACAGAGCTTAATTTGCCCTTCTTTCTTTGAACTCCCCCACTCTCACTTCTAGATAATGTGAACGTGTGGAATTCAACTGTTTTTAAGAAATATCAAATTTTATAAATAGGGAAAAGCGCATAAATTATCTGTGACAAAATTTATAAATCTAAACATAAGGATATATTTAAGTATACTACTTAGAGCATTTAACGAGAAAAAAGCCCTTAAAAGTTGCATCACACTTATGCAGCTAATCAATATAGTAAAAACAAAGATTTTGTTCTATTAGTGAGCCAACCAGGACATCACTTAATGGAAATAATATATTTGAATAAAAAGATTGATGATCCAAAACACCGTGAAGCTATTGAACGCTTGGAACAGCGTCAATTAGAAGATAGTAATAGCTAACGTAATATACTTTAACTAAAAATGGAGCATATTAAAATTTTTATAATATTTTTAGGAGTTGTAAATTTCAATGAATAAATTCACTAAATTAGTCGCTGCTGAAGATTTTTCAGAGAATGTGTGGACAAAGAAAGATTATATCGTTTTACTTTTAATCCCATTAATATTATTTGTAGGCTTTATTACTCAATATTTCTCAGTAAAAAATCAATTGTCAGTGATTATTGATACCAGTTTACGCATTATTATGTTTATTTTCCTTTTGGTTGTTTATGCTCCGATGCTTCGTAGACATTGGAGTAAATTTAAACTGGCATGGAAACGTTCCGTTCTATTAGTAATTGTTGGTGGTGTTCTTTTACAAATTATAGTTAGTTTGGTTCGCTCACTTATTCCAACAGTTAGCACCAACTTAAAAACAGATGTACCATCTTTAATTGACCCTTTAACTGCAAGTCCTGAAATGTTCATGCTCTTAATTTATATCGCTTTAGGTCCTATTGTTACAGGATTAATTGAAGATACTGTTTTTCGTTATACACTTCTCGGTAAAATATTTCAGGGTAGTTTTTTTAAAAAAGCATGTATTATCATTTTGAATTCAATTCTTTTCGGGTTAATTCACTATTATAATTTCGGAAGCGTAATAGGTACAATCCCCTTCATGTTTGCAGGTCTATTTCTAAATATAATATATCTATGGACTAAAAACATTTGGCACGTGCTATTAATCCACACTGTCAATAATGCGGTCCTTACAATAGGGGCGCTATTAATCATAGTAATCTTACGACTACTTGGCCTAAAGGCATAATAGCAGAATAATGAACAAGCATAAAAGCCTTAAAAGAGTATTTCTCTTTTAAGGCTTCTTTTAACGTATTTTCCGAAAGAATTCTCCTTCTTCAAGCGTGTGAAGGGCGTAGCCCAACGATAGGTGAGTCCTTCCCCTATTCCTTTGTACATATTGTACTATATAATAAGGAAGCAATTAAAAACATATTGAATACCATTAACTGTTTTTGCAATTAAGATTTCTTATATTTTATATACTTTATTTATTAACATATATTACACTCCACTTTCATCTCCCACCTACTCACCGGGCTGTGGCCCTTCACGTTCCTTGAGTAAGGAGTCTTTTTGGCTAAATGATAAAATGAATAGCTCCCAATTACTTCATTCTCTTATCTAAATTAGTGAAAAATTGGGTGACAAATGTATATTTCCAGCTTAATCTCGTGTGCGAATGAAAAAATAATAAGGATCAAATCTTATCTATTTTACGAATAAGATCTGATCCCTTCATTGCATAATACGTGTTTAAAAAATGCTACATTAATCATGTCTTGATGAAATAATCATCCATCATTTGTATCTCATTTATTGATTAGATTTGTTTAACCTCAATATAAGGTCCTTTGATGTTTAACTTGTTAATATCATTTGAGATATTACCTACAGTTGTTTTTTCATTAAACGTATAGATTTTTTCGCCATTTACAAAGATACCCCAATTTTTATCTGCATAACTGATACCATAGCCAGTATTGCTAGATGTAGCTGTAAGTTGATTTCCATTCATTGAAAAAGATAATTTCCCTTTTCCTTTGTTAAGTTTTTCATTTACACTATTGATACCATTCATTTGTTCCTCAAGGGCTTTTTGATTATCAAGAGTAACTTGATGTTTGTTCCAGTCTAATTTATAGTGGTTTGTAAAGAACTCATTATATGTATCCTTGTTGTTTGTTCCCCACCATTTTGAACTTACCCATTCAATATTGTACTGATCTGAAATTCTACGATTTGTTATTTTTAAATCTGATGTAGATTCTGTTTTATCAGCAGTAATAACCGCTACTACGTTTGGAGAAAAACCATATCCTGTTAAAGCAGGTACTGTATCTTTTGAAACAAAATTATTCGTTCCTTCATTATAACTACGTGATTTCATGAATAGTTGATTACCATAGAAAGTATTGAATGAATCACGATTATAAATTCCCCACTCTGGGTAATTAAATGATTGGAATCCTACTTTCCAATTTAATTTTTTATCTGTCTGAGTCTCTAATACTGTTTTGTAATCTGCTTGATCGTAAGATACACTTTCTTTC
>NZ_QORY01000049.1:0-5203 GCF_008368755.1 Bacillus sp. AR2-1 | reverse complement strand
CTCTAATACTGTTTTGTAATCTGCTTGATCGTAAGATACACTTTCTTTCCAAGCAAAACTACCTGTAATACTCGCTTCAGCATTTGGTCCTTTATCATTTACCCCAACTTTAACACTAGTGTATACCCTACTTCAGAACTAACCTTTGCTGAAGTCATTGTATTAACTGGGGCAGCTTTATGAAATTGAGCACTATCATCACTTGTTATTTCTGCTTCCGTATGATATGCCGATGGCCATTTTAATCCGCCATTATAGTATCCGCCATTAATTGTATATTTAGCATCTATGTTACTACCATCCGTAGTAACAATTGCAATCTTTTTATCTGCGTACGGATCCTCAATAAAGGAAACCTTTATTGAATTTTTGATATTCTGCTTCATGTCATAAGTAGTTTTAAAACTATTATAGACCTTCCCACCATTTTGAAGATTTTCTACAGTTCCCTTAGAATCTGCCAATGCAGATGTTGTTTGTAAACCAAATGTTCCAGACATAATAACGGAAGCTACCGCAACATATTTAGCTATTCCTTTTGTTTTTTTCATACAAACAGCCACTCCTTCTATAAACATATTATTTTTAAATTTCAATAATAGAGATAGATTCATAACAATACAATATAGAAATTTATAAATCTTCACAACATTAACTAGCAGCACCTGTTTCGCTAATTTTTATCTCTCTTATTGATATCTATTATCCATATTATTAAAACATAAGATAACGATTTAAACAACAAATTTAAATACAAATTTAAATTTGTTGTTTAAAAAAGGACAAAAAATTATGGGTATTCTTTACTCCTCATTTCTTCTTGTGTAACTATTCGTATAAAAAAACTAATCCTGTAATACGTTCTTATTCAAAACCAATTTAGTTGCAATTTATTATTTATTCTAAAAATTTTATAAATCTCTATTTTGGTTATTAAAAAAATGAATTTAGTACAAACAGCTTTGTAGATTTGATTATAAATAACGCATTTCATTACTCATCCAAGACATATAACATTCTCTCTAAATATGTAACATATACCCAATTTTAATATCTATTATATTCACCCATACATACAAGTTTTATCAAAATAAAATTTATATCTTATGAATCACTAATAGCACCTGATTTTATTATAAATAATTTGTAAATAACACTACATATTCCTCTTTTATTTAATTCAAGGAGCCCTTTCGTTTCATAGAATATAAAACATTCTTATCCACTCTTAGATTTATTACAATCGAGTAATTATTCGTCTTATGTAATAATTACTTACTATATTATTAACATAGTTACCTTACAAAAATATAAGATTCATTTCGTTGACACTCATATATATAAGTTCCTATACTAGTTACACAATGTTGGTAAATATATAAATAGCCTCTATCTATAAGTGTGTGACTGTGGATTCTTTTTGAAATAATAGCCTTTATTTAATTATATATTCCCTATCTGTAATATATAATGCCACTTACATTTGTTCTGGTAAAAAGAAACTAAAATACTCTTAAAAAGGTGTGTGATAAGTATGTAAAAAGAATATAGATTCAAATAGAAACATTATCAGCCAGATAGGTGAAACCCCATATACTAAAATATAAACATTTCAATTCATATATTTCAAATAGTGAAAAGTTGTATTTTTAAAATGAAAGCATCCAGATTTATAGTTATGCCATAAATCATACTTTTCGACATAGTGTATAACTTTTTAATAAATAAAAGTAACCCTTCCCTTTTAGGGATCTAGACAAAAACACCCAGGTAACGTTTTATGTTGCCTAATACAAATTAGGGGGAATATGTATCATGTTCCAAGAGAGGAAAATAAACGGAAGACCAGTTTATCACTTAAAATACTTAGGTGAGACAGTAGCAATCTGTTCACGGAATGCTTGGAAACGTTGGGAAGTCAAGGGCATTACTATCGATATTTACATATCGGCAAAAACAAAGTTTCAATCAATTAATTTATTTGAACATAAGTATAAATTGTATTTAAGAGGTATGAAGTATGATAACTGATTTTATTTGCAAAGTTTCCTAACCCTAGTTACAATCTAGAAAAAAGTGAGAAAAATCAACGGTGATTACAACAGACAAGGTTCCCTCTATACTTCACACACCTTTAAAGGAATCGAAACCATTCATATCCTATGTCCTATATTAACAACAACGAAGTTTGACAATCAAACTTCGTTTTTTCGGCTTACAATGGATTACAGAAACGATTCAAATTTTCATAGACCCTATCTACTCAATTAGAATCGTTTTGTCTATGTGAACTACTCGCCACCTAGCAAAGCTTGAAGTGAGAGCCTTTCAGTCTCACGACGAAAGTAACCAAAAATATTTTTGTTAATACACAAACACAATATAATTTTACAAAAGACGAAAAAAGAAGAGGGGTTTCTACCCTCTTCACCAATAAAATCGAACATATTTACAATTAAGGAAGGGCATACATTCATCAGGGGATGAATGTAATAATAATAGTTCACCTAGTGAATTATAACATAAATTCACTTCCATTAATAGATATCTTTAACATTTATGGAATATTTGTTACAGAATGGTTAAACATCTTAATATTAAAAGGCTTTATATGCATAGAACTTGAAAATGGCTAGTGTAGGTTAAAATATAAGGGGGATATATATTATGTTTACAAAAAAACAAAAATTAGTAACAACCGTAATAGCTTTAACATTAGGATGTGGATTTACTTTCGGATTAACACCGGCATTTGCAGATTCTAATAAGGCGTCTGTAAGCACTGCACCTATTCATTCTATTCAAAAGCAAGAACTAGAGCCTTTTACTGGATATGTCATTTCAGTAGATAACAATTATTTATTGGTTGCTTCTACATCTACTAAAGATGAAGCTCTCGCTTATCAAAATGATTGGTGGGAGTTAGTTTCTCAAAATAAGATTTTAAGGGTTCCAGTTTCAAATGATGAAAATTACACTATAGGTGAACAGTTAAATGTTTATGCTGCTGCATGGACCAAATCTTTACCTCCAATTGCTGTAATGCCTAAAATTGAAAAAGTAATTCAATAGTTTATGCTAAAAATAACAGGGCATCATTCTAATTAGAATGATGCCCTGTTATTTAGTAAATCACCGAATACGTAATATTTATATTCTTTTTCGTTACTCTCTTATTCCCATTATATATTAACCTAATATTTATCAAACTACGCCTGACGTAGATCCTACATCTCACATTACTGTAAAGATATGAATCGCTCCTTTTAGTAGTTTCGTTTATATTTCCATAGCATACCCTTTAAACGCATTAAGAAATACCTTATTTCATACCCCCTATCTTTTATAATCTTACTGCTATCGCTAGCTGGTTTAACTCTTCAATTCTATTTTCACAGATCCATAAATTCTTCTAAAGTCAGCTTTTTCTTATATATACTTTCAGCAATATCCCCGACATAGCGAATATGCCACGGTTCATATGCATATCCAGTGATACTCTCTTTACCTTTTGGATAGCGAATGATAAATCCTGCACGATGCGCATTCTCTTTCAGCCATTTTCCTTCTTTCGTATTCGCAAAGGTTAGCTCTAGTTCATTATTGGCACTTTTAGAAGAAACATCCATCGTTAATCCTGTTTGATGTTCACTATGTCCAGGCTTTGCCGAGAAGCGATCTGTGTGCTCTTGTCCTTTTCTTTTTACATTGTTTGCATACAGTTTTTTTTGATAATCATAGGAGCGAAACCCTGAAACAGCATTTAACTGGATACCTTCTTTCTTTGCTAAATCAAATAACCTTTCTAGTGCTTCTGCTGCCTCTTTACGAAGGTAACTCTTTTCTAGCGTTCCACTGAATGAGAATGGTACATTAGGTACAACTAAATCTTCCGGTTTATAGTCTTCGGGTAATCCATATTCCTTATTCACTACAGCCTGTATACTAGCAAAAGAGCTTGCTATGTTATTTGAAGTACCATTTTGCTCTCTATTTATGGAGTTTTCACGAGTTTCATAGTTTGTCTTTATTGGTTCTTTACCAATAGATTGATTGGTGTAAACGATAAAGATACCTACTATCACAATCATACAAGTAAAAATCCCTACTAATTTAATTCTCATTATTCATTTCCTTCCTGCCCACTCTTAATGTTTCTCGTTCATAATACTACAACCATATCAAATTCATATTAATTTGAAGTGAACTTTTGTTCTTAACATATTTCTTAACAGAAAGACAGCAGATCCTCCTATTAATTTGACACGCTAAAGATACTAACACATAAAAACCAATTCTATTCCTACATATAGAAAAATAATCTAAAAATTTGTATAATAAGATTAGAAGTGTAGCATTCTATTATAGAAAGGTCTTGGTATGATGCTAGGTATTCATGTTAAAAAAACAAAAGAAGAGTTAATTATTTCATGGCAATTGGCGAAGATTACGATTCCATTACGTGATGTAATTGAGGTTACTGAAGATGCTACCTATGCGGGTGTTGAAGATACTAGTGCAATCCGTATTGGAACAGCATATGGAACAACTGACCGTATATTAATAAAAACGATCAAACAAAATTATGTCTTATTTACAACAAATAAAGTTTCCATTTTAAATGCAATAAACGCTTAAAAATGAACATATTAACGGGCTGAAACAAAAGCCAAGTTAAATAAAAAGGTGTGAAGTCATAGAATTGACTTTACACCTTTTTTAAATACTCTATATGAATGTAAATCCCCTTTAACACTTCAGTAAGATCTTTATCATTTCTATCACACCTTACTACTTTACATCCCATTTTTCTAAGTAAAGTAGAACAATACCCCATTCTCTGTATTAGTTACACCGTACTTCGCACCATGTAAGTCAAATATGTTTTTTACAATTGAAAGAACGAAGCCCGTGCTGCCGCTTGGAAAATTATTCGAGATATACAAGGTTTTTATTCCTGAATACAGCATAAAAAAAGCCTTGGTGACCAAACCAAGACTTTTTTATGACCTTACGACCTATCAATCAACAAGAATCAGAACCACCCGAATTCTTGTTCATTATTATCTAACATACACCCCCACTGTACTATACGTTTTTTATATTTTCAACAATTTGCATTCCTTTTACACAACATTCATACTTTTCAAGTCTGAAAGTACCCTTACTCTACCTCTGCCATTTGAACTCCCCCCACTTTCAC
>NZ_QORY01000048.1:0-14884 GCF_008368755.1 Bacillus sp. AR2-1 | reverse complement strand
GAGTAGGACGTCGCCAAGCAATTAAAAACACAAGTCTTTTGACTTGTGTTTTTTTATTTCCCATGAAATAGGCTCGGTTCTGTTAGTAAAAAAGACGAAATATAGTAAGGGATTTTTTGAGCAGAAATAGTAAGAAATTGATAAATAAATGGATAATCTTCAGAGCCATAGCTCCCAAGTAAATCATACCACCAATCTGTTTCGTATCTAGAAATCATACTTAAATTGTAGAGCAATAAATAATGAACAAGAAGTTCAGGTAATACTGGTTTAGGATTTCTCGGGTCAATTGGAATTGGTAAGTAATAAGTATCAGCAAGATATTCGTAGTATAAAGGCGTACTATATATAGGGTTCCACGACTGGATAGGAGCTGTAAAAAGCAGATTCGATCCGCTCGTTTTCCCAGGAACATGTTGTATGGATAAATGCTTACAAGTTGATTCAATGTAACGTGAAAATCTTTCTGTAGTCATATGGAGTCGATCTAGTATGTTGACCGAAAAGGAAAGTTCATTTGTATTTGTTGAATCGATTTTATATAAAGTGGCCCCTCTTTGACTATAGCGAAATAAATTTTGTAATTCAGGAATATTTCCCATTAGATCTAGCATGTTAAACTTCTCTGCTTCTAAGTGTTTCATGTGAAACAGCTGTTCTGCAATATGAGTAAATAATCCATTTTTTTGCACCTTCACCTCATCTTCTAAAAATTGATACCCCTGTTTTTTTCGTTTACGAGTCGTAACACCATGAGCTAAAACGGTAGTGGATTCTGGATAGTTAGGATCAATAGTTAGTAAGCAGGCTTTAAAAAGTTGGCTCATTCCATAAAACAATAACATTGGCTGAATCGAAAAGGGGGCTACCTTATATAATTCATAATAGTTTTTCCCGTGTTCTAAGTAATAAATAAAGGGATAACAATTTTCGAAACTTTTTTTTTCAGCATCTTGTATGGAGGATTTTTCATAGCAACGGGCAAGATAACGTTGTACATTTTGAGATGAAAAGAAGAAACTTAATTGCTGCCAAGTACAATGTGTTTGATGCATATATTACGCTCCTTTTATTGTCTAAAAATTCTAACATATATATACGTCCTTGACAGTATTTTAACCAATTGATAAGCTACTAATAATAATTTCTGGTATCATGGGGGGAACAATTATGTGGGAATCTAAATTTGTTAAAGAAGGTTTGACTTTTGATGACGTATTACTTGTACCAGCAAAGTCAGATGTACTACCAAGAGAAGTAAGTGTTAAAACAGTTTTATCTGAAAGCTTACAGTTAAACATCCCGTTAATTAGTGCAGGAATGGATACAGTAACAGAAGCTGATATGGCTATTGCAATGGCTCGTCAAGGCGGTTTAGGAATTATTCATAAAAACATGTCTATTGAACAACAAGCGGAGCAAGTTGATAAAGTAAAACGTTCTGAAAGTGGCGTTATTTCAGATCCTTTCTTTTTAACTCCAGAACATCAAGTGTATGATGCAGAGCATCTTATGGGAAAATACCGTATCTCAGGTGTACCGGTTGTAAATAATTTAGACGAGCGAAAATTAGTTGGTATTATTACAAACCGTGATATGCGTTTTATCCAAGACTACTCAATCAAAATTTCCGACGTAATGACAAAAGAAAAGCTAATTACAGCTCCAGTTGGTACAACGCTGGAAGAAGCTGAAAAGATCCTACAAAAGTACAAAATTGAAAAACTCCCTCTCGTTGATAACAACGGTGTATTACAAGGGCTTATTACAATAAAAGATATTGAAAAAGTAATTGAATTCCCAAATTCTGCGAAGGATAAGCAAGGACGCTTATTAGTTGGAGCAGCGGTTGGTGTAACGGCTGATGCTATGCTTCGTATCGACGCATTAGTAAAAGCTAGCGTAGATGCAATCGTACTTGATACAGCTCATGGACATTCTCAAGGTGTTATTGATAAAGTGAAAGAAGTTCGTGCGAAATATCCATCACTAAATATTATCGCTGGAAATGTTGCTACTGCTGAAGCAACGAAAGCATTAATTGAAGCAGGTGCAAACGTAGTTAAAGTTGGTATTGGACCAGGCTCTATTTGTACGACACGCGTTGTAGCTGGCGTGGGTGTACCACAATTAACAGCAGTTTATGATTGTGCAACAGAAGCTCGTAAACACGGTATTCCAGTTATTGCTGATGGTGGTGTTAAGTACTCTGGTGACATGGTAAAAGCTTTAGCAGCAGGAGCACACGTTGTTATGTTAGGTAGTATGTTTGCTGGTGTTGCTGAAAGCCCTGGAGAAACTGAAATTTATCAAGGTCGTCAATTTAAAGTATATCGTGGTATGGGTTCTGTTGGAGCGATGGAAAAAGGAAGTAAAGACCGTTACTTCCAAGAAGGAAATAAAAAACTTGTTCCAGAAGGTATTGAAGGTCGAGTACCATATAAAGGACCTTTAGCCGATACAGTTCATCAATTAGTTGGTGGATTACGTGCCGGTATGGGATATTGCGGAGCTCAGAATTTAGAATTCTTACGTGAGAATGCACAATTCATTCGTATGTCAGGTGCTGGTTTACGTGAAAGCCACCCTCATCACGTACAAATTACAAAAGAGGCTCCAAACTACTCATTGTAATGTCTTATATACAAATAGACGGAGATTTGATATCTCTGTCTATTTTTTTTTGATTATGTTAGAATAACGGTTATGTGAGTACATAGATATTGGGGGTAGCAAAAGTGAAAGGTATGTTTTGCAAAAGATTCATTGCTTTAGTAACAATGCTTACACTAGCTTGTAGTATGTTGTTACCATATAGCAATGCATCAGCAGAAACAGGAGCTGCTTTAAACATTGAAGCAGGTGCAGCAATTTTAGTTGAAGCGAATTCTGGGAAAATTTTATATCAAAAGAATGCAGATGAATTATTATCAATTGCTAGTATGACAAAGATTATGAGTGAATATTTAGTTCATGAAGCAGTGGATAAAGGAAAACTTAAGTGGGATCAAAAAATTAAGGTTTCTGAATATGCGTATAAAGTTTCACAAGATGCTTCTTTATCAAATGTTGCATTAGAAAAAGGTGGCATTTATACAGTAAAAGAGTTATATGAAGCAATGGCAATCTTTTCTGCAAATGGTGCAACAATTGCATTAGCAGAAGCAATTGCAGGTAAAGAAGTAGACTTCGTAAAAATGATGAATGATAAATCGAAAGAACTAGGGTTGAAAAATTATAAATTTGTCAATTCTACAGGTTTAACGAATAAAGATTTAAAGGGAATGCATCCCGAAGGAACAACAGCGGATGAAGAAAATAAAATGTCTGCAAAGGATGTTGCAACTTTAGCACAACATTTAATTAAAGATTATCCAAAAGTGTTAGATACAGCAAAAATCCCGAAAAAAGAATTCCGTCCAGAAAAAGAGAAGTTTGCAATGTCGAACTGGAACTGGATGTTAAAGGGCTTAGTGAAAGAATATGATGGCGTAGATGGCCTGAAAACAGGCTCGACTCCAGAAGCAGGGGATTGCTTCACTGGTACGGTTGAAAGAAACGGAATGCGTTTTATTTCTGTAGTTATTAAAACAAGTTCTCATACAGCACGTTTTGATGAAACAAAGAAGCTATATGATTATGGATTTGCTAACTTTGAAATGAAGCAAATGTATAAAAAAGATTCTTCAGTAAAAGGACAAGAAACAGTACGAGTAGAAAATGCTAAAGATAAAGATGTAGCAGTTCAAACAAAACAAGCTGTTTCACTTCCGGTGCCAAAAGGAAGTAAAGATGTTTATAAAACAGAATTAAAAGAAGCAAATAAGGGACAAGAAGCACCTATTAAAAAGGGAGCTGCACTTGGCCAAATGGTAATCACACCAAAAGATGCGAATGATCCTGGATTTTTATCTGGTAAGTCATTACAAATAGATCTTGTAACAACGTCTGCAGTAGAGGAAGCGAATTGGTTTACTCGCTCTATGCGCGGAATTGGTTCTTTCTTTAGTGGTATATGGAATAGTGCTGTTGATACAGTAAAAGGTTGGTTTTAAAAGCTCCTCATTGTAGGGGCTTTTTCTTATTCCTATTTTTCATACCGACTTTATGAAAAAGTAGTAGACAAGCATCTGATAGTTAGTGGTAGAATGTAAGAGTATTCTTAATTTTCGCCTTTAACGGGGGAAAGCAATTCACCTAGGGGGGTTTTTGTAACATGACAAATGTAACAGGGACAGAACGTGTAAAACGTGGAATGGCAGAAATGCAAAAAGGCGGCGTTATTATGGACGTAATTAACGCTGAACAAGCAAAAATTGCAGAAGAGGCAGGCGCAGTTGCTGTTATGGCACTAGAGCGTGTACCAGCAGATATTCGAGCAGCAGGTGGCGTTTCTCGTATGGCAGACCCAACAATCGTTGAAGAAGTTATGGGCGCTGTTTCAATTCCGGTTATGGCAAAATGCCGTATCGGTCATCTTGTAGAAGCACGTGTATTAGAATCATTAGGGGTAGACTATATCGATGAGAGTGAAGTATTAACTCCTGCTGATGAAGTATACCATTTAAATAAACGTGATTACACAGTTCCGTTTGTATGTGGTTGCCGTGATATCGGAGAAGCTGCACGTCGTATTGCAGAAGGTGCATCTATGCTTCGTACAAAAGGTGAACCAGGAACAGGAAACATTGTAGAGGCAGTGCGTCATATGCGCCAAGTCAATGCAGAAATCCGTCAAGTTGCAAGTCTACGTGAAGATGAGTTAATGACATATGCAAAAAATACTGGTGCTCCTTATGAAGTACTACTTGAAATTAAACGCCTTGGTCGTTTGCCAGTTGTAAACTTCGCAGCAGGTGGTGTAGCAACACCAGCAGATGCAGCGTTAATGATGCAACTTGGTGCAGATGGTGTATTTGTTGGATCTGGTATCTTCAAATCAGAGAATCCAGAGAAATTTGCACGCGCAATCGTTGAAGCGACGACTCATTATGAGGATTACGAACTAATTGCAAGCCTTTCTAAAGGATTAGGTAATGCGATGAAAGGTATTGAAATTTCAACGTTATTACCAGAACAACGTATGCAAGAGCGTGGATGGTAATTGAAGGAGAACTTTAAAATGGTGAAAATCGGTGTACTAGGTCTTCAAGGTGCAGTTCGTGAGCATATAAAATCAGTTGAAGCAAGTGGTGCAGAAGCTGTTGTTGTAAAGCGTATAGAGCAACTTGAAGAGATTGATGGTCTTATTTTACCAGGCGGTGAAAGTACAACAATGCGCCGTCTTATTGATAAGTATGCTTTCATGGAACCACTTCGTACATTCGCGAAGTCTGGTAAACCAATGTTTGGTACATGTGCAGGTATGATTCTTCTTGCAAAAACACTTATTGGCTATGAAGAAGCACATATTGGTGCTATGGATATTACAGTAGAGCGCAATGCGTTCGGACGCCAAAAAGATAGCTTTGAAGCCGCACTGTCAATTAAAGGTGTAGGAGAAGAATTTATTGGTGTATTTATTCGTGCTCCGTATGTTGTAAATGTAGATGATGATGTTGAAGTACTTTCCACACATGGTGATCGAATGGTAGCAGTAAAACAAAATCAGTTTTTAGCTGCTTCATTCCATCCAGAATTAACGGATGATCATCGTGTGACAGCATACTTTGTAGAAATGGTAAAAGAAGCGAAAATGAAAAAAGTTGTATAAGTAACTTGCAACTTGTATAAGATTATAGTAAATTGATGGTAACAATTTTATAAAATAAGCGTGTTGATAGGAAGTAGTAACAAATGCCGTTTCTTATAGAGAGTCGATGGTTGGTGGAAATCGATAGAAACAGTTTGTGAATCCATCCTGGAATGGAATGTGGAATATCTTTATGATTAGTAAACATTCCCGGTGAAGAGCCGTTATTTCTACTTGAGAGGAAAGCGGTAATGCTTTCAACTAGGGTGGCAACGCGGGCTAACTCCCGTCCCTTTATATAGGGACGGGAGTTTTTTGTGTTTTATAAAATAAAAGGAGGAGTATATAATGCTTGATATTAAATTTTTACGTACAAATTTTGAAGAAGTAAAAGCAAAGTTACAGCATAGAGGCGAAGATTTAACTGATTTTGGTCGTTTTGAAGAGCTGGATACGAGAAGAAGAGAATTACTTGTTCAAACAGAGGAATTAAAAAGTAAACGTAACGAAGTATCTCAACAAATCTCTGTATTGAAGCGTGAAAAGAAAGATGCAGAAGCTCTAATTCTAGAAATGCGTGAAGTTGGAGAAAAAGTAAAAGATCTTGATAATGAACTTCGTACAGTTGAAGAAGATTTAGAAAGATTAATGTTATCTATTCCAAATATACCTCATGAATCTGCTCCAATTGGTGAAACAGAGGATGATAATGTAGTAGCACGTAATTGGGGAGAAGTGAAAGAATTTGCTTTTGAACCAAAACCACATTGGGATCTTGCTACAGATTTAGGAATTTTAGATTTTGAGCGTGCTGGGAAGGTAACAGGAAGCCGCTTCGTATTCTATAAAGGTGCTGGCGCGAGATTAGAGCGTGCTTTAATTAGCTTTATGCTTGATCTTCATACTGACGAGCATGGATACGAAGAAGTATTACCTCCGTATATGGTAAACCGTGCAAGTATGACAGGAACAGGACAACTTCCGAAATTTGAAGAAGATGCATTCCGTATTGAAAGTGAAGATTACTTCTTAATTCCAACAGCTGAAGTACCTGTAACGAACATGCACCGTGATGAAATCTTAAATAAAGAGCAACTGCCTATACGATATGCTGCATTTAGCTCTTGTTTCCGTTCTGAAGCAGGTTCAGCTGGCCGTGATACACGTGGCTTAATTCGTCAGCATCAGTTCAATAAAGTAGAGCTTGTAAAGTTCGTAAAACCAGAAGATTCTTATGAAGAGTTAGAAAAACTAACAAATGATGCAGAACGCGTGTTACAATTATTAGAGTTGCCATATCGCGTTATGAGCATGTGCACAGGCGATTTAGGATTTACAGCAGCGAAGAAATACGATATCGAAGTATGGATTCCAAGCTATGGCACATATCGTGAGATTTCTTCTTGTAGTAATTTTGAGGCTTTCCAAGCGAGACGTGCAAATATCCGTTTCCGTCGTGAGCCAAACGGCAAACCAGAACATGTTCATACATTAAATGGATCTGGTCTTGCAATTGGACGTACGGTGGCAGCTATTTTAGAGAACTACCAACAAGAAGATGGTACAATTATAATTCCAGAAGTTCTTCGCCCTTATATGGGAGGAAAAACAGTTATTAAGTAAATTTATAAACATTCATCGGTATGAGTGATTGGTAATTATGAGCGTTGTCAGTACTATAATGTAGGAGAGGAAAAGTAAAATTTTCCTTTCCTCATAATTTATTTTAGTAGGGTTGACTAACTGTTTTTCTTTTGATATTATATTTGATGTCAATATGGAGGTATACCCAAGTCTGGCTGAAGGGATCGGTCTTGAAAACCGACAGGCGGCGAGAGTCGCGCGGGGGTTCGAATCCCTCTACCTCCTCCAGATATAATTGACAACAGCGCATATAAGTGGAGATTGGAGAACTCGTTACCAACACGTAACGAGTTTTTATTTTAAAACCAATCATAAAGTATGGTGTAAGGCGATTTTGTCCTTATTACACACTCATATTCCGATGATTATCTTCATAGATATGAAAGGAGTCAACATGGATCTTATTATACAAACGTTTCCTTTAGATGGAAAAACTTTATATTATGTACAATGTCCTGTCTGTAAGAACAATAGAATTTTAAACAGTGGTGCAAATGTGTCACGCATTATAAGCGATGATACATTCCGTAAACTTTGTGGTTGCACTTGTGATGTAAAGCAAACTGCGACAAAAGTAGAGGCGCCAAAAAAAGTTGAAAAAGCAGCTGTAAAGAAAGAAGCAGCTCCAAAACGTACAGGTAAAGTATTAACAGCAGTGATTAACGGGAAAGAAATGACTGTTAAAGAGATTGCTGAAACATACGATATTAGTACAAGTACTGTTCGTCAGCGTATTAACGCTGGAAAACCTGAGAGTGAAATTATTGCTCCGACAAAAAAGAAGTAATTTAATAGAAAAACCCGTGCGTATGCACGGGTTTTTTATTTTACAAGTTTACGTGTTTGTTTTAAAAAATGGCCAATTTTTTTAATGATTGGTTCGATTGAATCACCATCTTTTAAAATATCGTATTCATTAATGTTTAATCGTAAAACAGGGCATGCATTAAAGTTATTAATCCAGTTTTCGTAACGGCCATGCATCTCTTTCCAATACTCAATTGGTGTTTGTTGTTCCATCGGACGTCCGCGTTCTTGGATACGATCAACAATATCATCGAAAGAACCTTCTAAGTAAATTAATAAATCAGGATGAGGGAAGTAAGGAGTCATGACCATAGCGTCAAATAAACCTTTGTATGTTTCATAATCAGTTTCCGTCATTGTACCTTTTTCATGATGCATCTTTGCAAAAATTCCAGTGTCTTCATATATAGAGCGATCTTGAACAAAACCGCCACCGTATTCAAAAATTCTTTTTTGTTCTTTAAATCGTTCTGCTAAAAAGTACACTTGCAAGTGGAAGCTCCAGCGTGTGAAATCAGCATAGAACTTGTCCAAATACGGGTTCGAATCTACCTTTTCAAATGATGTGCGATAACCTAAAGCGTTAGCTAATGCAGTTGTCATAGTTGATTTTCCGACACCTACTGTTCCAGCAATAGTGATTACTGCGTCATTTGGTATATCATATTTTTGCCTTAAATTCATTGTTATTCCGACTCCTTTAAGAGAGTATTTTGAAGGGCGGATAGGATGACGTTTAAATCATCAGGATTTTTTACAAAATCCATATCGTCTCCGTTAAATTTTAATACTGGGATATCTGGATGATCTTTTTTAAAAGTATCCATTGCTGTTTCGTAATCTTTTGTGAGCTGTAGTAAGTAATTTGGATCCATGTTTTTTTCGAATTCTCTTCCGCGCATCGCAATTCGTGTTTGTAATGTTTCCAAGCTAGCTGTTAAATAAACGATAACGTTTGGTACAGGCATATCTTGTGTAAGGATACGATAGATTTGCATGTACTTGTCATATTGAGAATTCTTTAATGTACGGGATGCGAAAATTAAATTTTTAAATATATGATAATCCGCTACTACTGGTTTCCTTTGATTCAAATACTTTATGTTAATATCTTCTAATTGTTTGTATCTATTACAAAGAAAGAACATCTCTGTTTGAAAACTCCATTCGTCGATGTCTTCATAGAATTTTCCTAAAAAAGGATTCTCATCAACAATTTCTTTTAGTAAGTGGAGTTGCATGTGAGTTGAAATTGCCTTCGCAAGTGAGGTTTTTCCAACACCAATTGGTCCTTCAACCGTGATAAATGGTACTCCGGTCACGCTGTTTCCTCCTTTCAATCAGTGATTTACCGTGACTACTAAAAACACAAAACAGAATTATTGTAGCACAGGAGGGAAGCGAGCGGGTTAATTTGATATAAAAAGTTAGAAAATAAATATATGTATTAATTAATTTTTATTTGAGATGACGGTACTATATTTGCTTTTAATGTGGCCTCCATTATTTTTAAAGCATGCAGATTATCCTGATCATGATTAGAGGCAATACAGTCCTGTGGTACATACAGTGTATAATTTCTCATATGAGCATCGTTAGCTGTAAAGAGGATACATATATTCCCGGCGACTCCTGTCAATATTAGATTTTCTATTTTAAAATAGCCTAATAAAGAATTTAAAGGTGTTTCATAAAAAGCAGAGTAATGTGGTTTAATAAAAATGTAATCATCAGTATTTGGAGCAATCTTATGAATGATATTTTCACTATACTCATTTGTACAATGAGTAATTAGTTGGTCAATATCAGATCTCCAAAGTTGATAATGGTCATTAACATAAATTATGGGGTAGCCAAAGGATTTCATTGTTTTCTTTAATTGTAAAATAGGGTTTGTTATAATTTCGCATTTTTTAGCTAGGGTGGGCCCGTGTGAAAATTGAAAATCATTAATCATATCGATAATGAGTAAGGCAGTATTCTTCATATGTAATCCCCTCTCTTTTTTATTAGGGTGGATTGAATTTGTAAAAGTTATCCCATGTGCAGTAAGTGGAAAAAAGTGTATTTTATTTTAGGTGAAAGGACTATGGTATGGAATACGATCAAGATATTTATTTTATGCAGTTAGCAATAGAAGAGGCTAAAAAAGCAGAGGCAATACAAGAAGTACCGATTGGTGCAGTTATAGTGTTAGATGGTGAAGTAATTAGTGTTGCTCATAATTTAAGAGAAACTGAACAAAGATCAATAGCTCACGCTGAGTTATTAGCTATTGATGAGGCGTGCAAAAAATTAGGGACATGGCGTTTAGAAGATGCGACGTTATATGTAACATTAGAGCCTTGTCCGATGTGTGCGGGTGGAATTGTTTTATCACGAGTGAAGCGAGTTGTATATGGTGCAAGTGATCCGAAAGGTGGATGTGCAGGGACTTTGATGAATCTTTTAACGGATGAACGCTTTAATCATCAATGCGAGGTAGTTGCTGGTGTATTAGAAGAAGAATGCGGTACTTTGTTAACAAACTTTTTTAGAGAGCTTCGTAAAAAAAGAAAAGCGATAAAAAAATTAGAGAAAAGTAACGAGAATTAACGTATTTGCATTTTGTAAAAAAACAAGTTATACTGATAATGCCTTTTAATGAAGGCAACCGAATATTGGTTTTAACTTTGCCGTGCTAAGCGGGGAGGTAGCGGTGCCCTATACTCGCAATCCGCTCTAGCGAGGCCGAATCCCTTCTCGAGGTTATGCTGCTGTAAGGTCTGCCTTAAGTAAGTGGTGTTGACGTTTGGGTCCTGCGCAACGGGACCCCGTGAACCTTGTCAGGTCCGGAAGGAAGCAGCAATAAGCGGGTCTTCTCGTGTGCCGCAGGAGTGCCTGAACCGAGCTAACTGCTTGAGTAACGCTTATGGTACGTAATCGACAGAAGGTGCACGGCAGTTATATATGTATACAAAACTCACCTTAATACTAAGGTGGGTTTTTTGTATAGAAAATAACTTTTGGAATCTATAAACAGAATGGGTTATAATAAATAAGATAATAACCTTTGAGGGAGGCCGTATTTTCGTGTCATACCAAGCGTTATACCGAACATGGAGACCGCAAAAATTTGAAGATGTAGTTGGTCAAAAGCACGTGACAAAAACGTTGCAAAATGCCCTTCTTCAAGAGAAAGTTTCACATGCTTATTTATTTTCTGGGCCGAGGGGAACAGGAAAAACGACAATTGCAAAAGTATTTGCAAAAGCAATCAACTGTGAACATGCTCCGGTAGCTGAACCTTGTAATGAATGTCCTTCTTGTTTGGGGATTACACAAGGATCTATTTCAGATGTATTAGAAATTGATGCGGCTTCAAATAACGGTGTAGATGAAATTCGAGATATTAGAGATAAAGTAAAATATGCTCCAAGTGCTGTAGAATATAAAGTATACATTATTGATGAAGTCCACATGCTTTCTATGGGTGCCTTCAATGCGCTTTTAAAAACGTTAGAAGAGCCGCCAGGACACGTCATCTTTATTTTGGCGACAACAGAACCGCATAAGATTCCGCCTACAATCATTTCACGTTGCCAGCGTTTTGAATTTCGAAAAATATCAGTAAATGATATTGTTGAGAGATTATCGACGGTTGTGACGAATGAAGGTACGCAAGTAGAAGGTGAGGCGTTACAAATTGTTGCACGTGCCGCTGAAGGTGGTATGCGTGATGCGCTTAGTCTTATTGATCAGGCAATATCTTATAGTGATGAGACAGTTACGACAGAAGATGTATTAGCTGTGACAGGTTCTGTTTCCCAGCAATACTTAGGTAACTTAGTAGAATGTATACGTGAAAATGATGTATCAAGAGCATTACGTATCATAGATGAGATGATGGGTAAAGGGAAAGATCCAGTTCGTTTTATGGAGGATTTCATTTACTATTATCGCGATATGCTTTTATATCAAACCTCACCACAACTGGAACATATGTTGGAACGAGTAATGGTAGATGAGCAATTCCGGATGTTAAGTGAAGAAATGCAACCGGAAGTAATCTATGAAATCATTCATACGCTTAGTAAGGGACAACAGGAAATGAAGTGGACAAATCATCCGCGAATTTTCTTAGAAGTTGTTATGGTACAACTGTGTCAACAGTTTATGATGCAAGCGAACGGTGCAGATCGTTTACAAGCAATTATGAACAGGATGCAGCAATTGGAGAAAGAGTTAGAACAAGTCAAAAAGAATGGTGTGCCGGCTGGTGTGCAGCAAGAAGTCAGAGAGACACGTGCAACACCAAAGCCAGTGCGTACAGGTAGTATGAAAATCCCTGTTGGACGCGTAAATGAAGTGTTAAAGCAAGCAAAGCGTCAGGATTTAGAACAATTAAAAGCTGTGTGGGGTGAGTTGTTAGGAAGACTCAAATCATACAACAAAGTAGCGTTTGCTGTTTTATTAGAAAATAGCGAACCGGTAGCGGCTTCGGATGATACTTACGTTTTAGCGTTTCAATATGAGATTCACTGTAAAATGGCAAGCGAAAACCGAGAAGCTATGGATACAGTGGAACAAGCCTTATTTGAACTGTTAAGTAAAAGATTAAATATGATTGCCATTCCAAAAAGTGAATGGGGTAAAATCCGTGAAGATTTTTTACAGCGTGAAGGCGAGAATTCTGAAGAAAGCCCAGATAAAAAAGAAGATCCTCTTATAGAAGAGGCAGTAAAATTAGTAGGACAAGAACTTATTGAAATAAAAGAGTAATAATAATTAGGAGGAATTAATTATGATGCGTGGCGGAATGGGAAATATGAATAATATGATGAAACAAATGCAAAAGATGCAAAAAGATATGGCAAAAGCGCAAGAAGAACTTGGCGAAAAAACAGTTGAAGGTACAGCTGGCGGCGGTATGGTCACAGTTATTGCAAATGGTCATAAGCAAATTCTTGAAGTGAAAGTTAAAGAAGAAGTTGTAGATCCAGAAGATATCGAAATGTTACAAGACTTAGTGTTAGCTGCAACGAATGATGCACTTAAAAAAGTTGATGAACTTTCAAACTCTACAATGGGTAAATTTACAAAAGGCTTAAACTTACCAGGTGGAATGTTCTAGGAGGATACTGATATATGCATTATCCAGAACCGATATCGAAATTAATTGATAGTTTTATGAAGTTGCCAGGAATCGGACCGAAAACAGCGGTTCGATTGGCATTTTTCGTATTAGATATGAAAGAAGATGATGTGTTAGGTTTTGCAAAAGCACTTGTGAATGCGAAGCGAGATTTAGCGTATTGTTCTGTATGCGGACATATTACTGACCGCGATCCTTGTTATATTTGTAATGATTCGCATCGAGATCAGTCGATTGTTTGTGTTGTGCAGGAACCGAAAGATGTAATCGCAATGGAAAAGATGAAAGAGTATCAAGGTGTATATCATGTGTTACGTGGTGCGATTTCTCCAATGGAGGGAATTGGACCGGAAGACATTAATATCCCGCAACTTTTAAAGCGACTGCATGATGAAACGGTACAAGAAGTGATACTAGCAACAAACCCTAATATTGAAGGGGAAGCTACAGCGATGTATATATCCCGCCTCTTAAAGCCGACAGGTATTAAAGTAACTCGTATTGCACATGGTCTACCAGTTGGTGGAGATTTAGAATATGCAGATGAAGTGACACTGTCGAAAGCGTTAGAAGGTCGTAGAGAAGTATAAGAGGAGAAACAAAAATGTTCTTTCAAAAAAAGGGTAAATTGCGTAAAGAGTATGATGATAAGCTAATTGTACTATTAGAAAAAGTGAAGAATGAATGGTTACGTCAGAAGAGAATGGTTGAACAAAGTGTGGAACCATCTCAAGATGTACTTTGTTCTTTGAAAATAGCAGAGGCGAAATATTTCTTCTTGTTAAAAGAAGCAAAACGTCGTCCTGTAAAAATGGAACAATGGTAAAAGGTTCTGCTGAAAAAGCAGAACCTTTTATTTTATTTATTAAATATTTAGTGGTTACTTCGTTTGGAAAGAAAGATTAATGGTTTTTATGAAGAAAGTGTTGCCGAATGAAGGTTAACAAGATAAAACAACTGGAGTTGTAGGGTAAATGTTCTTTTTTATCGCCTTGTCCCATACAAATAAATATGTATAGGTCACTTTCATAAGGAGGAAAAAATGAATTCTACAGTTGTTATTGTCGGTATTCTTACTTTAGTTTTTATCTTTCTTGTTTTTGGTGTTTCTTCTAAGCCGTTACGTTTTATAGGAAAAGCGCTCTTTCATGTTACTTTAGGGATAGCATTACTCTTTATCGTAAATGTTGTAGGAACATATTTTGATTTTCATATTCCAATTAACTTGGGAACCGCAACAATCACAAGTATATTAGGCCTACCTGGTGTTGCTGCATTAGTGGTTATTAAGCTTTATATCATGCCAAGATAAAATTATTTTGGCATTTTTTTAAAAAGTGTTGACGAACAAATGATTAATATGGTAAATTAATAAGCGTCGTCAGGAACGAAAGAAAAAAGTTAGTTGACATTTAACGCGAAATGTTAACATAAAAGTCGCAAATGAGCGCCGATGTAGTTCTTTGAAAACTGAACGAAACAAACAACGTGAAACGTCAATTTTTATTTTTAGATGCTAGACAAACTAACTTTATTGGAGAGTTTGATCCTGGCTCAGGATGAACGCTGGCGGCGTGCCTAATACATGCAAGTCGAGCGAATGGATT
>NZ_QORY01000047.1:9537-9895 GCF_008368755.1 Bacillus sp. AR2-1 | reverse complement strand
GAGTAAGTTTGCTACAGATAAATCGCAATTTAAAATGCCGAATAGTGTAGTTCAAGAAGGTAGCGAATTGCGTATAAAAGGTGAGAAACTTGATTCTTCTCCAAATACGACTGAACAGCTAAGAGATAATGATCAAAATAAGCAACAAGAAAAGCAAAAGAAAAAAGAGGAATTAAAGAAACCAGAAGAGCAAAAGCAAAGTAAGTCAAGCAATGGTAATGGCCAAGGAGATACAACACCGCCAAGTAGTGGTAATGGCCAAGGAGATACAACACCGCCAAGTAGTGGTAATGGCCAAGGAGATACAACACCGCCAAGTAGTGGTAATGGCCAAGGAGATACAACTCCGCCCCGCCGG
>NZ_QORY01000047.1:0-9518 GCF_008368755.1 Bacillus sp. AR2-1 | reverse complement strand
AATGGTAATAGGGAGAAGGGAGATGTAGAGAAAAAAGGGCAAAGAAGTGGTAATGGAAAGGAAAAAAAAAAAGCGCAAAGTATGGCCAAGGAGATACAACACCACCAAGTAGTGGTAATAGCCAAGGAGATACAACACCGCCAAGTAGTGGTAATGGCCAAGGAGATACAACACCGCCAAGTAGTGGTAATGGCCAAGGAGATACAACACCGCCAAGTAGTGGTAATGGCCAAGGAGATACAACACCGCCAAGTAGTGGTAATGGCCAAGGAAATACCCATTATCCATCAACTTAAGAATTCAGAATTACCCCAAAACGAAAAAATGAGCTTTTTAGTTACGAATTGCAGGTACGCCCGCGGAGCGGTATGATGCGTAATACAAAGTTTAGAGTAGTATTTGGAACGGTGGACAGTGGCTACCGCGGAGAAATTGGAGTGTTGGAAGATAACACTGTAAGACCTGTAGTTTAAACATGAAAGCTCATATTATCGAACGGGGAACACGGACTGCTCAAGGCGTCATAACGCCAGTGGAAATAGCTCATTTTGTTGAGGTGGACGAGTTATCGGTTAGTGAGAGAGGCATTAGTGGTTTCGGATCGACAGGCATTAAATAAAAAAGGCTAGGATTTCTCCTAGCAAAGATTTATGTCGTATGGAAAATTAGTTGTTTACAAATCGGGTATTTGCACTTAGATTATATAACGGTTGCGGAACAAAAGGAACAGATGACAGATTACTACTCCAACTCCTAATCAATTATAATTAAGTGCGTAGCAATATTCAATTAATTCTAAACTTTATCAATATTTTTATCTTATTATTAAATTATAAGATAAGTAATTCTTTTTATTATTATATGTTTGTTTTTCCTGTTGTAGAATCCTTGTTATTAGGGTTCTCTTTTTTGTAATTCAAATAAGAAATATGTGGTTGTGTTGAAAAATGTATTGTTTATAAAATATCTATAGACTCTTTTGTTGTTTATTTGCTGGATAATGGAATGGTAACTAAAAATTCTACGCCTTGTTTGGTATTATTTATAGAATACGTGATAAAAAGGGATTCAAAAATTTGTTTTACAATATATAACCCTAAGCCACTCCCTCCCGTATTTCGATTTCTTGACTTTTCGATTCGATAAAAGGGTTCGAATATGTGTTGTATATTCTCTTCTTTAATTTCGACACCTGTATTGATGACTTGTATTTCGATATGGTTTTGCTTAGATTCTCGGCTTAACTTTATATAGACCTTTTCGTTAGGTGGTGAATACATAATCGCATTATGAATGATGTTTTTACAGGCTTTTTCTAAAAGAACAAAATCCGTATAAACAAAAATGTCACAATCGACTTCTTTTATTATTCGAATGCCTTTTTGAGAAGCAAAAAATTCGAGATTTTTTGTGATTGTACCTACTAATTTCGAAAGATTTACTTCTTCTACTTGTAGTTTAAAGGCATGTTGTTCAAATTTTGACATGCTTAAGATTTCGCGAACCAGTTGTTCCATACTTTCAATTATTTGATGATTTTTCTTTAAATATTGGTCACGATTTTGATAAGGGCCGATATTATATATCATCCCTTCTAAGTATCCTTTCATAACAGTAAGAGGAGTTTTTAATTCATGTGCTACAGTGGCAAAAAATTCCCTTCGCTTTGTTTCTATTTCTCTTTCTTTTTCAATATCACTTTTTAATTGCTGATTTGCATTTTGTAAATCAAACATAGCTTGTTGTAAATTAATGGACATATCGTTCAAGCTATTGGATAATTCCCCTAATTCATCCATAGAACGAACCTCAATTTTTTCGGAGAAATCCAAGTTTGCCATCTTTTGTGCACCTTCATTAATATAAATAAGTGGTTTAGTAATAAACCTTGAATAGAGATAAGCACTTCCTAAACCAATAACCAGTACAATGATACTAATATAGGGTAGAAAACGTACCAAGACCTGAGAAGCTTCATCGATTGGTTGAAATGTGGCGAACACCACAAGCGTTAAGTTAACATCTTGGAATTGTATTGGCTTGGTAGCCTCATATGAATTACGAGGATTATCTAAACTCCTTGCTGGTACTGTTTTAACAAAACCTTTTGCTTGAGTACCGCCTTGAATAGTACCCTCTTGAATAGCACTTCCTTGAATAGTACCTTGAAGAAAAGCAATAGAAGGAGAATAAATAAGTCTTCCCTCATTATTTTGAAGGTAGATCACCGCATTATTTTTTTGTGCGTATTCATCAACAAGTGGTATTGCATTTTGAAGCGTAAGATCTTTAGATTTATCAATTATTTCTTCGATTCCCGTTTGAAGCTGATCTGTTTTGTATTGCTCATAAAATTTAGGGAGAAAGAAGTATAAAGTTACATAAATCAAGGTTGCAAAGGCTAATAAAATGAGGGATGTAGTCATAAAAAGTTTATAGGTAATTCTCTTCATCTTCATGATTTTTACGATCCTATTCATCGATTTTATAACCAATGCCCTTTACTGTTTTAATGTAGGGTATATCTAATTTTTTTCGTATATTTTTAATATGGGTATCAATCATTCGTGTGTCTCCGGGATACTCATATCCCCAAACTTTTTCTACGATGCTTTCTCTTGTGAGTACCTTTTTCTCATTTTGAAGTAGTAGTTGCAGAATTTCAAATTCTTTTGTCGTTAAGGGGATTTCACTCCTATTTACATATACTTTATATGCATCACCATCGACATGTATTTCTTTAAAAACGAAATGATTATCCGTATTTTGATTATAGCTTCTTCTCAGTACGGCTTCGACTCGTCTCATCAAAACATGAAAAGAAAAAGGCTTCGTAATATAATCATCGACTCCAAGATCAAATCCTTTCATTTGATCTTGTTCTTCTTCTAACGCGGTTAGCATAATAATGGGTATATTTGACTGACTTCGAATCATTTTGGCAACTTCAAATCCATTCAGGTTTGGCATCATCACATCTAGAAGAATTAAATCGAAGGATTGTTTATTAAATTGGTTCATGCCCTCTAATCCATCTGAAGCAACTATAACTTTATACTGTTGTGTCATTAAAAATTGTTTGATTAATTCTTGTATTTCTTGATCATCTTCTACCACCAGAATATGATAGTTCATCGTTATATCACCTCTTGTAGTCATTATAGCCCTCCAATCTGGAGATGATGTGGAGACGTATTAGAATACATAGAAACACTATAAAAACTTCACGGGAAAACTACATGTATTTCAGATCAGCTCCAGATGTATGAGATAGGTTATATACATAACAAGTCAGAGGGAGGTAATCAAGGTGTCACTGGAAGCAAACATCATTCTTTCTTTATTAGATTTACAACTGTGGATGGCCCCTCATTCGAATAATGGTCGCATAAAAGAGAAAAAACAAAAATTGAAATTAGCACCGTGCTTAAATAAATATACAAGTGTAAATAAAAGAAAGCTATATAAGTCTAGTGAACAAAAATAGAGAGGATCAAATTGATTTTTTTTTGTATTTAATAACTAGGTACTGAAAATCTTTATTATAACTCTAGATTAACTCCATATAGAATACAGATTAAGTTTGTATGATACATGTACCAAATAGAAAGGAATGATACATGATGTTGAAGACTTACACAATCTATCAAATTTTATCCCTTCCTTCTTATTTACACACAAACCTATTACCATCCATTCTCACGAGAATGCTAGGCTCTAAGTTTATAACAAAAGAGTAAATAAGCTAATGGATGGTTATTGTTCCTTGTTGTCACTTTTTGCAAAACACCTGTATAACATGCATGCTACTATGTACATTGAATACCTTATTTGATGAGAGCCAAATAGGCTCTTTTTTTAGAAGCCAGCTCAAGGTGGGTTTGAATATCGTCATACATATACTCATAGAAAAATTCGAATATAATGTTATCCCTATGAAAAAACAGTTGATTTATGTCTAAACCATGCCTAAAAGTAAAATTTTCCTTTTTGAAATAATGATTTCTAAATATCACATTCATACATCGTAATTCAAATATGAAGATAAAAATATTCAATTGAAATTAAAGGAGAAAGGGATGCTCAAAATGGGACACTATGATACAAATCAAACAGAAAATAATAGGAATAAAGCCTATAAAAAAACAGGTTATTTTTTCACAGGAATAATGGGTGCAATGATTGGTGCAATTACCATTGGATTGACCATCCCTTATATAAATGAAATCAAAGAAAGTGCTGGTCAATCTCCTAAACATAACGAAGTGAACCAGGCTACTCCTATCTCTTACAAACCCAAAGGTGAGAGCAATCTTCAAAATATGATTGAATCTGCAAAAGAAGTTGTCGTAGGTGTCATGAACTATAAACAAAATGCAGATTCATTTAATACGCAAGACCAATCAGAAGAAGCTGGTTCGGGATCAGGGGTCATATATAAAAAAAACGGCAATAAGGCTTTCATTGTTACAAATAATCATGTATTAGACGGTGCAAATAAAGTAGAAGTGAAATTGAATAACGGTAAAAAGGTTCCCGCTAAAGTAGTAGGGACAGATCCATTATTAGATTTAGCGGTATTAGAAATTGATGGAACTGATGTAAAAAGAGTCGCAACACTTGGAGACTCAGATAAAAATCGTACAGGGGAAACGGTAATAGCCATTGGGAATCCATTGGGGCTAGAAGGAAGTGTAACAAAGGGGATTATTAGTAGCAAAGAACGAGAAATACCTGTTAGTACACTTGGAAATCAACAAGTGGATTGGCAAGCACAGGTAATTCAAACAGATGCAGCTATTAATCCTGGGAATAGTGGAGGAGCTTTGTTTAATGAACAGGGTGAAGTCATTGGAATTAATTCGAGTAAAATTGCACAACAAGCAGTTGAAGGAATTGGATTTGCAATCCCAATTAATATAGCCAAAACAACCCTAGGGTTTCTTGAGAAAGATGGAACAGTTAAACGTCCAATGATGGGTGTACAGTTATTAGATGTAGAGAAAATGACAGATTCTGCACGTAATCAATTAAAATTACCAAAAGAGATATCAAATGGTGCAGTATTGGGAAATATCTCAAACCAATCACCAGCAGAAAAAGGTGGATTGCAGCAATATGATGTTGTGATTGCATTGGATGAACAAAAAATAGAAAATGTCGCTCAATTCCGCAAATATTTATATGAAAAGAAAAAAATGGGAGATACAATTAAAGTAACGGTTTATCGAAATGGTGAAAAAATAACAAAAACCGTGAAATTAACGGATCAAACACGTGCCGCTTAACAGCCACCTTTCGGTGGTTTTTTCTATTTTACTAGTTTTATAGGTGCTTTTTGTATGAATGCTAGATATATCATACAAGGAGGTAGTAAATGTGATGAAGCAAAAGATATTCTAGATGCATATCAAAAAGGATTGCATTTTACCAGTTATCAAGTGAATGCCTTTTATAAACAAAACACAGTAATTGAATCGTTCTCTAGCATCTTTAAACATGAATGCTTATATGGAGAAAAACTTGTTTTTCTTTCCTAAGTTAATCAATTGGTGACTGAATTTATTTATATGTACGATCATTCCATTCGTCCTCATTCCACATTAATGGACTGACCCCTTACTAATATTCAAAATCCATTCCGTATTCTAATTTGTGTTCCAATTTTTCTTTACCAGGTCAATGAATAAATACACATAAACTCCTTATATCTCCAGATAAACTACGGAATAGCTCCATACAAACTCCAGATAGCGTATATACAATAAAAACTATCAAGGAGGTTAGGAAAAATGAATTTTATAAAACGCGCAATTCTCAGTATGAAAAAAAGAATAGGAACATCATTAATTTTGATGGCGGTCTTTCTGATTGTTACAAACTTAGTGCTGGCAGGATTCACAATCCAAAATGCATCAAAAAAAGCTGCTGATTCAGCAAGAAAAAAATTGGGTGCTGATGTTACTTTAGGTCTTGATTTTGATAAATTAGGAAAACAAGCAAGGGAAACTGGAGAAATGCCTAATCCGCCGCAGCTCAATACAAAAGAAACAGATCAATTAGCGAAGTCCAAGCATGTAAAAGACTATAATTATATAACCGGTAATTTCGGAATCGCAGATGGATTTAAATTAGTAGGAGCTTCAGAAGGAGAAGGAGAAGGAAAAGGAAATGCTAGAATGGCAACGGTGGGAGGATCAGGTTCAGGTTCAGACATAGATATGAATTCTTCTCTTATGATAGAAGGAGTTCGCAAGAGTTTATTACAAGAAAGCTTTAAAAATGGAAAAAGTAAAATCGTTGATGGAAAACCAATTACAGAACAGATGCAAGATCAGAATGTAGCTTTAATGGAAAAACGATTAGCGGAACAAAACAATTTGAAAGTAGGAGATAAAGTTAAAGTTCAATCAGGGGATAAGAAGGAAACTCTTGAAATTGAAATTATCGGTATTTACGAAACGAATGAGCAACCAATGGGTCAAAATCCCCCTCCTATGATGAATCCAGCTAATAAACTATATATGCCTTACTCTACTTTAAAAAAATTAGAAGTAGATAAAGGTATGAGTAGTATTCAAGTTGTGTACTTATTGAACGACCCACAATACATTGATGCATTTAAAAAAGAGGCAAAAAAATCTGATATTGATTTTAATTATTTTAAGTTAGATGCACATGATTCATTGTACAAACAAATGATTGGTCCTATCGAAAATATCGCTTCTACTTCTCAAATGATTATCTATATGGTATCTATTGCAGGTGCGATTATCTTAGGATTAATCATTATGTTATCGATTAAAGCACGTCGTAAGGAAATGGGGATTCTATTGTCCATTGGAGAGAAAAAATGGAAACTGATGGCGCAGTTCGTAGTAGAAGTAGTATGTATTGCTATTTTAGCATTTGGATTATCCATAACAACAGGAGCTAAAGTTTCTCAATTCGTAGGGGATAACTTACTTTCGAGTGAAATTGCTACAGCAAGCGAAGAAAAAGAAAATCCACAAAATGGTAGTGTAATGGTAGGTAGTTCTGGTGGTACTCTACAAAACCAAAAAGAAGATCCAATTGATAAAATTGATGTAAGTGTAACAGGTGAGGATGTAGGAAAAATGGGCGGAATTGGACTAGCTATTGCTATATTAGCAACGCTTCTTCCAGCATTATCTATTCTACGCTTAAATCCAAAACAAATCCTTTTAAAAGATGAATAAGGAGGCTCGACATGGAGACGATTTTACAATTTAAAAACTTAGATTATTACTATGAAAGTAACGGAAAAAAAGTAACGATACTAGATAATGTTAATTTTTCTTTTCAAAAAGGGCATTTCTACACGATTTTAGGGCCATCAGGATCTGGTAAAACCACAACTCTTAGCTTAGGTTGTGGGCTAGATATACCTAAAAATGGTTATGTACTGTTTAATGGCAAGGATATTCGAAAAATTGGCTTGGATCGATACCGTAATCAAAATGTATCCGTAATTTTCCAATCCTATAATTTGATTACCTATATGACTGCTCTTCAAAATGTACTAACGGCAATGGAAATTACAGGTGTGAAGGTACAGAATAAAAAAGCAAGAGCATTAGAATTATTAGAGAAGGTAGGGCTCACAGAAGTAGAAGCGAAACGAAACGTCTTGCAACTAAGTGGGGGACAACAACAACGTGTAGCAATTGCTAGGGCACTATCTTGCAATGTTGATTTACTTATTGCGGATGAACCAACAGGAAACCTTGATGAAGAAACAGCAAAAGAGATTATTGAGTTGTTTCAAGAGCTTGCTCATCAAGAGAATAAATGTGTAATTGTTGTGACGCATTCACAAGAAGTTGCAAAAAAGTCGGATCGAGCTGTTTATTTAAGTAAGAAAAAATTAGCAGTAAAAGGTGCGCCTAGCATCTAAAAATAAATTCTATGATTAAAAGAGTTTGAAGGGTATGGAAATCGTGAAAATGATAAATAACTAGTTAATTATTTTCCGAAAAATATATGATTAATTTAAAAAGGAATGGAGATAAAAATCTCCATTCCTTTTTAGATAGATAATTAAACCTTATTTAACAGCCTCTTTTAAAGCTTTTCCAGCTTTAAATGCAGGTACTTTTCCTCCTGGGATATGCATTTCTTCGCCCGTTTGGGGATTGCGCCCAGTACGGGCAGAACGCTTACGTACTTCAAATGTACCAAATCCAATTAACTGTACGGATTCCTCTTTTTGAAGAGATTGCGTAATTTGATCTAGGATAGCTTGTACAGATGCGGTAACCTCTTTTTTGGTAAGTGATGTTTTCTCAGATACTTGGTTAATTAGTTCTGTTTTATTCATTATGAACCTCCATTAAATAATATTTGTTAATTTAATTTTATAGTATAGTATGTTTTCAAGAAAGGGCAACTTCTATATAAATATAATATTAAAAGGTTGAAGATACTCTTCCAGTTTTGTATGGGGGGGATTAGGTAATCTATGCTATATAAATAGTTGAATAGGGGAAATTGTATTGTAGAGAAGATAAAGGATCCCCATTTGCAAAGCTTTAAACTAGAAATAAAAATTAATTAATTGAAGTAGTATCACATAACTAAAAATTTAAGGGGAAATAGACCCAAACAAAAAAATTCACACCTTTTCATTAAAAGTGTGTGAATTTCTTGTTTTGGGTGCTTAAAATTTTTAAGTCAATAATTAAACGTCGGAAATTAAGTCATATATTAGACTTCCTAGGAATATTAAAAATATATGGCATAAAGATTAAAAAGAAACCTAATATCACCATCAAAGAATTTAATGAAAATAAAGAAGAGTTGTTAGTCAAAGATGATCCAAAAATAATTACAAAAGTCATACCAGTTCCACGCAAAATAGATTTAAAAGAAGCAGAATTTGTCATCATTTCAAATGATTTCACTTGCGAATTTTCAATTAATTTAGCTATTTTGGTTTTCATGTTAAATCCTTCTTTCTAAAAAATAAGCTATATAATATATTCATTGTATTCCTGGGTGTTTTTAAATTCAAATTTTTATGGAATTCAATTTTGTGTAACAAATCAGTAGGTATTAGGAAGCAGGAGAAATTGCTTTATCTGAAGAAGGGAACCGAAAGGTATATATTTTCTTTAATTTAATAATTTAGCTTTTTAGAAAAAGAAGAACACTTTCTTTTAAACTAAATTTTCTTAATTTCGGTTTGCTTGATAGTAATAGAAATTTCTCATTAATATGGGGAAGAAATATTTGCTTTCTTGTATGAAAAGAACTTTGGATTAATATATATAACTGGCTTATTTCTATTTTTTGATTTAGGGCTATCTAAGTTTTATTAACTCGATGGCGAACGGGTGTCGCTATATTTTTATCCAACTAACTAAAACAAGTTATCTTGCAAAGAAAAAGGGAAGAATAGGCATAACTAATTAAAGTATAATGATTTACTTAAAACACATGGGGATGTTTTGTTAAGGTGATATTAAATAAGATTGACAAATCTAGACTACAAATGT
>NZ_QORY01000046.1:4327-12451 GCF_008368755.1 Bacillus sp. AR2-1 | reverse complement strand
ACTCGATCGCGTATACCACTGTTGTAATTTGCGTGATGGTAACATTCTAGCCCATCCCATTCATTCCAAACGACACCTTTACTTCTACCATCTTTTTCAATACGCATTACTGTTTCAGGAACCCAGTTATCATTGGCAATTTTAAACCAAAATCTTTTCCCATCCCATGCAGTCTCTAAATACACATGCCCACTGCCAAGAGGAATCTTTCCTACTACTTCCGCAAGTTCATTTGGTTCTTTATACACCCAAGATTGTCGCTCTACACATTGTAACCAACCTAAGTTATTAGTTAACCAATCAGAAGGTAGCGTCACGTTTTTACGTGTATCTACATCAGTAGGATCAGAACCATTTCCAGTGTTACCACCGTCTCCTTTTCCCAGATAGTCTAACGGATTCACAGCATTACTCTTATTAATATCCCAGCCACCTTTATGCATTTCAAAATGCAAGTGTTGGCCACTAGAATCTCCAGTGTTCCCCATAACTCCAATAGTTTGTCCTTGTGTAACATAATCCCCTACATTCACCGTTCGAGAACCACTACGCATATGAGCATATACAGTTTCCCATTTGACCCCATCAATATTATTCACAATCATAATACATTCACCATAACTAGATGAATAATAAGAGCGACTAACTTGTCCACTAGCCGCTGCATAAATCGGATGATAACCTGGTTCTGCAAGGTCTACCCCATGATGATCTGGTCTGCTGCCTCTAAAACCACTTGTTACCCTTGTTGTATCTGTTGGATAAATAAATTTTGCCATATTAATCTTCCTTTCTATTTTTCACACCATATAAAAAAGGTACTTACATAAGCACCTTGATTTACTATTTATATATTTTTGGCCTATATACTAATTTTTCATACTATAAGATTGATAGAAAAAAGTTCTCCGTCGTTACCTTACATCAAGATTTCCTTTAACCATGTATTGTTTTCAAAATATAATGTATGTTTAACACATCCAGATATACTTTAGTTTTCTCAGGTGACTTTTGTGAAGTACTTCAATAAGAGCACTATCTTTTTTAGCGAATCCAACGAATGATTTTTTCGTCAAACTCTACCCACCCTTTATCTGTAATGTAAATCCAGTTGTTATCCCTAAACTCAATTACCCATTGACCTACACCTACTCGATCGCGTATACCACTGTTGTAATTTGCGTGATGGTAACATTCTAGCCCATCCCATTCATTCCAAACGACACCTTTACTTCTACCATCTTTTTCAATACGCATTACTGTTTCAGGAACCCAGTTATCATTGGCAATTTTAAACCAAAATCTTTTCCCATCCCATGCAGTCTCTAAATACACATGCCCACTGCCAAGAGGAATCTTTCCTACTACTTCCGCAAGTTCATTTGGTTCTTTATACACCCAAGATTGTCGTTCTATACATTGTAACCAACCTAAGTTATTAGTTAACCAATCAGAAGGTAGCATCACGTTTTTACGCGTATCTACATCAGTAGGATCAACTCCTCCGACAAAATCTACATACTGTTTAACAATTTCAGCATAGAAGAAATTTCCACCATTTTTATATTTATAGCCACCATTGTATGCCACAGCGATAGGATGACTATATCGAATCATTGCGCCAGTGCTATTTCCAAGAGATGGCGCAACAACAGTTTTAGAATACTGTTCTGCCACCTGCAGTGAATGCTGTTTATTGTTAGAGGCTAACCAACGGATGTAAAAACGCCCAAAATTATATGCTTGAACAATTGCACTTAAATCTGTAATACCATATTTTTTTGCATCTGCAAAAGCTCCTATTAAGTGCATTACCCCGTAATGAATTGAATCCTTAGGATTGTCAATTGAATTCATCGGTCTCCCTTGAGATTCACTTGACTGCATAATATCGGGCGTCTGTTCAGCATCACCATCACTTTCCACCATAATAATTCCTAATACATAAGGTACTAACTCAGGTACCCCTTGTGCATTACATTCATTTTCTACCATTGTCTGCCATCGGAGGACCCGTTGCGGCAAATTCTTTGTCTTAACTGACGCAGCTAACATACCCATTACTAAACATCTCCTTATTTCCCTATTATTTTTGGACCAAACACTACTATTTTACTAAGTACTTTTAACTTCTAAATACCTATTAACCTATTGAATTACTCCATAGTACTTAGCTTCTTTCACAACAAAAAGAGCAACCATAAAATAGTTGCTCTTTCGTCGAAATCTTATATTACTACTATAAATCACTTTTTCAATACTTTCTGTACACTGCATGTAGCCTACAAAAAGGTAACATTAAAACCCCTCTAAAAACTTGACAATCTTTCTTATTTCAGCATGTTTTCGTCGGATATAGCCTGTACTATAATGCAAGTCAAACGCTATTTGTTCTAAAGTCATTCCATCAACATACTTCATTTTGAGTATTTGATGATCTAATCCTGCAAACTTATTAATTAAAACCTTTAAATTGAACATTTCATTCATCTTATATCCTAATTCATATTCAATAGCTTCAATCCGATCTTCTACTTTAGCCCCATCTGATTCAGCAGTTAATCGTACATTTTGCAAGTCCCCACTAGTCCAGCGCTTTAACTCTACTTTTGATTTATCTAAATTATATTCTAAATATGCGATTTCTTCTTCTAGTTTCTGATAATCCTTCAGCCAGTCAAACATATAATAATCCCCCTACTTTTCTTTATTTAAATTCTGTGTTTATTGTAATCTCCAAAGTTAAGATAACCTTTATTATCAATTTATAAAAATTTATAAATGTTTCTTATGATTTATATTTTTTTAATAAAGCCTTTAATCTCTCACGCTCTTCATCTATAGTTGATTGAGTATTTTTTTGGGATTGTTCCCTAGGGTTTTCACCTTCTTTTTGATGCAACCATTCCGGTACCATTTCAATTCGTTTGATATATCCTGAACCAATTTCTTTTTTATTCTTTTTAAGGTCAAACTGTACATCTAATTTAGCAATATCATTTAGTGTTTTTACCCCTTGGATTTCCCAATTTTTAAGAATTCCACGTACATACCTCCACTTTGGTACGTGTTCATCAATAGATCTATTTACTGCCTCAAGAATCAATTCAATTCCCAATGCTCCACAAAATCCACCAAGCTCTGGTATAGCTGTTTTACTTAACGGAATACCGTTTTTCAGAAAATAGCTATAAGCTATTTTAAAATCTTCATCCATCAATCTTTGTGATAGTGATTTATCTTGATTATCATGATGATAATTTGTATTTGGTATATCCGTATTTAGTTCTTTAGTACTTTGTATATCAGTATTTAGTAGCTTAAGGTTTTCCACCGGTAGGTTCCCAGCAGCAGGATTATCAACAGGTGGGTTTTCCACTGGTGGAAAATCATCCAATGGGATTTCATAAATAATAGTCTCCCATCTAACAATTTTGTTTTTTACATCTTTAATAGGAAATCTCTTAATATATCCGTACTCTTTTAATTCTTGCATTCCAGTTCTTAAGCTATTAATACCATCTTTTGCGTGCTGGGATAATTCTTCCCTATAAAACACCCAATCATCTGGAAGTGTAAGTATATATGCTAATATCCCCTTCGCCTTCCAAGAAAGCCTTTTATCTTTTAAACCCGTATTATTAATAACGGAATAATTATTATCTTTTTTAACTCTAAAAATCCCCATAATATTTACCTCTCCATTATTGTTAAGATCAAATACCTACAATCGATATTCTGTACTAACTATTACTAACTTCCCTATGATGAAACCTACTTTTTATTCCTTTTAAACCAACACGATGTTAAAAAGAACTTTAAGTTCGATTTATTATTAAAAAAAATATCATCTATACTCATATCAAAATACTTAGCAATCTTCTTAGCTGTTTCCATTGATGGGGTTCTCTCTTTTTGATCAATCATTCGAATATACCGTTCAGTCACCCCACAATAATGAGCAATTTCTTTATATATATTTTTTTGCGGATTGTACATTTTATTTCCCATTATTCCACCTCCAAAAGAACAATTAGTTCTAAATACAGATTACAGAACTAATTGTTCTGTGTCAATGCAAAAAAGAACAATATGTGCTAAAATATATTCCAAAGAGAACACTTAGTTCAATTAAAGAGGTGAAAAATGTGATAGGACTTAGATTAAAATCCTTACGAAAAAAGGAAAATTTAACACAAAAACAACTGGCTGAAAAAATTGGAGTATCCCAAAGAATGATAGGTTATTACGAATCAGAAGAAAGATTCCCTCCACATGATGTTCTAACTAAATTAGCTGATTGCTTTTCGGTTTCAGCTGACTATTTACTAGGACGAGATGTCACGGACGAAACAAAGAAGCAATTAACGTCAAAAAACGAGAAAGACATAGCAAAAAGAATGGAAGAAATAAAAAAAGACCTTCAAGGAGAAGATGGCTTAATGTTCTCTGGTGAACCAATGAGTCAAGAAGCTGTAGAATCACTATTAGATGCAATGGAGTACATTGTAAAACAAACGAAAGTAATCAATAAAAAATACGTGCCTAAGAAATATCGTAAACCAGACGATATTTGATGCGAGCTTAGGAGGAATACATTGAAATTTGTCATTAGAGATCTAGTCCAACAACTTAGCACCCAATACAACACGAAAAACCCCTATGAGCTTGCAGATTACTTAAAAATACATGTACTAACATGGAATTTACATGAAGAAATAAATGGTTTTTATAAATATGAAAAAAGAAATCGTTTCATTGTTATTAATACTAATTTATCTGCATCTATGCAGAGAACTGTTTGTGCTCATGAATTAGGACATGCGGTTCTACATACTCATGCAAATACACCTTTCCTGCGTAAGAATACATTCTTTTCCGTTGATAAATTAGAGATAGAAGCAAACACGTTTGCTGCGCTTTTGTTAATTGACAAAAAGACCATTCAGCCTGATGATACAAAAGCATGTATAGCATACAAAAATAATATTCCAGTTGAACTGTTGGAATTTTACAAGCCTTGCTAAAGGAATTAAGACATTTTAATTATTGGTTCAAACACTGACGAAAAAAAGAGATTATTCCATCATTACAGCATAAGAAATGAAATAATATCTATTGTTTAAAATTATGTAAGTCTTCTTTTTTGTGCTATACTTTTTTTGAGTCTAGTAATCGTCATTTTACGGTAGCCCTCAAAACATATATAATAAGGGCTGCTATTATTTATTAACTGAATTTTCTGTTTTTTATTGAGAAATGTTATATGATGGATTTAGTCTTATCTAATTTCTGTTATGATATTTATTAAGATATATCATATATATATATAGGTTGAGGAGGATACTATGAACGTTTCAGTTAAGGGGAACGATAAGATTACACAGCTTTTAAATGAATGGTATATAGAAATCCGTGCAAGAAGAATTAGTCAAGCGCATAGACTGAAAGAAGAGATTGATAAAGAGATTAACAATATAGAAGAAGATCAGAATCTACTATTATATTACTCCCTTTTAGACTTCCGCTTCCAATACATTGTAGACAACTTAGGTGTCTCTGCAAGTAGTTTTGATAAGGTTGAAGCATTTGAGATTCCAACAAACAACTTTTTAACTTACTACTATCATTTCTTTAAAGCAATACATACTTCGGGTATTGGTAACTATGCAATCGCAAAAGAACACTTTGACAAAGCAGAATCTCTTCTTAAATTAGTACCCGACGAGATTGAAAAGGCGGAGTTTTACTATAAATTAGGTGCTTTTCATTATGATATTTATGAATCACTTAACTCAGTTAAATATACGGCCAAAGCAAAAGAGATTTTTGAACAACACGAGAACTATGAACGTAACGTCGGGTTCTGTGAGAATCTTCTTGGAACTGCATGTACAAAATTAAAAGAATGGGCATTATCAGAAGAACACCTTATCAAAGCTATGGATATATTTCAAAAGCTTGATGAGGAAAAGTATATTCTTATGGTTAGACATAACCTAGGGTATATGTACTCTAGTCAAAACCTCTCTCCTTTGGCGATTAGATATCTTTCAGAAGTAATAAACCATAATCCTAAACATCACAAGGCAATCTTCTTAAAAGCTAGAGAACATTATAAATTGAATGAACTTGATATTGCGAAGGATTTAGTCGATAAAGGTTATAGCATATGCCTCGAATTAGGCAATACAGAGTATATCCATCTATTCTCTATTTTAAACTGCCTCATCTCAAATGTAACTGGAGAAGATTTAGAAAAGACTGCACTTGAAGGAATATCTTACTTTGAAAGCGAATCACTATATGAGTATGTGGAAGATAGCCAAGAGTATTTGGCTGTTAAATTCTATGAAGAAAGAAACCATATTAAATCAAGTGAATACTTCTATCTGGCCGCGAAGACACGACAAAAAATCAAAGAAAGGGAGTCCTTAAAATGAAAAAACTAGTATTAGGATTGATGGGCGTTTTAACAGCCTTAACTTTGACAACAGGTATTTCCTCTGACAAGGGTAACAATGAATCTGTTACACCTGTTATTATGATGATGGAACATGGAGATCACGGTGGTTGATATCCTATTTTAATGTACACAGAATAGATACTAATGCAAAGGGAAGAATGTTTTCTTCCCTTTTTATATTGCTCCACTTTGTATATGCTATTAATTCTTTTTAGCGAAAAATTTTTGTGATTTATAAAATAGCCCTCTTCCTGTAACGCGATTTTCATACGTGGATAACCATATTCTTTGTGCTTTACGTGAATCAATCGTAGTACCTTTATTAATCATTTCTCGGATTCTAGTCGCATGTTTTTCATACCTTTGGTATGAATACTTATAGTAACTTGAACGATGTGCACCCGCAAATTTCGTAAGCCATATAACTGGATATTTTGTCTTTAATGATTCAATGATATGATATCTCTCTTTATATTTTAGTACGCCTTCATTTAGAGATTTGGATACTGCTGTTTTAAATATTCAACCTTCGCCTTATAGTAGTCACGTTCCTCTTCAATCGTCCTAAAATAAACACGTTTTCCTTTTAGAGGGTTTGGTATACCTTTCATTCCCCCATTTTTCCCGTGAGTATCTGAAATCTCACCACATTCTTTAAATTTTTTGACCCAATTTTTAAGCTAGGTAGAACTTATAATCTGATATTTTTCCTTTATCATATTGTAACTTCCTTCTCCGTTTAAATAACTTTGAACAGCTGATAACTTTAATTCTTCTAAATAGGTATTAAATATCGATCTTTTTAGTCATGAAAAATCCCCTCCAGTTAATAGTGTAACATCCACGTGTTTACATGGTCTTTTTTACACTATCCACCTAAAGGGGATAATATCACAGTCGATCTTTTTCAAAAAATCTCTAAGCTCTAATATTGTCCATACTTCACTGTACGAAAATCAATACACTACTTAAATATTATTTTGCTTGTACAGAAACGTGTAATATAGAGTAATCTGGATTTAGAGTAACTACAGACTCTCCAGGGCTTATTGAATGTAGAGGACTTATAGCTATTTCTACGCTATGATTATCTTTTTCAAAACGATTGATATAATCCTTATTATTTTTTATAAAACTATCAATTTCTTTTTTTAATTCTGGATTTGGATTTACTAATTTATCAATCTCTTTATCAAGTGTGAAATTCGGATTTATCATATGCATCCAGTTTTTCGCTAGCTCAACAGTTGATTTGTCAACGACAAACACGAAATAGAAATTATCTTCATCCTTCCCAACAAACGAAAATGAACCATGAGAATCAATCATTCTTGGCAAATTAGGAGTATATAGATCAATTTCTGATGCTACGTATCTATATCTGAAATTCGCATTATATTTCTTATTTACTTCAGTAACAAGATTTTGACCTTGTTTAGAAATAGATTTCTCTCTTACAGGTGAAATTTCAATTGAATATCTATCAAAGAAAAAATCCTCTGTCACTAACGCATTGGGAATACCTATTGGCGTTACTCCTGGTTTTGTTTCTGGTTTTGTTTCTGGTTTTGTCTCTGGTTTTGTTTCTGGTTTTGTTTCTGGTTTTGTCTCTGGTTTTGTTTCTGGTTTTGTCTCTGGTTTTGTCTCTGGTTTTGTTT
>NZ_QORY01000046.1:0-4265 GCF_008368755.1 Bacillus sp. AR2-1 | reverse complement strand
TGTTTTTTTTCTGTTTTTGTTTCTGGTTTTGTTTCTGGTTTTGTTTCTGGTTTTGTTTCTGGTTTTGTCTCTGGTTTTGTTTCTGGTTTTGTCTCTGGTTTTGTCTCTGTTCTGGTTTTGTCTCTGGTTTATTCACACTTTTAATTCCATTGTATAGAAACTGTGCATATTGCTCACGTGTTACAACTCTTTTTGGCTCGAATAAGTTACTTCCTGTACCAGCAGCAATTTTACTTTCCTGCACTGCACTGATTGCCTTCGTAGCCCAATAATTCTTGTCAACATCTTTAAAAGTGGTGACAGTTGTTCCTTTTAAATCAAATGCTTGTGTTAGAACAGCTGCTAATTGTTCACGATTTAAGACCTCATTTGGTCCGAACTTTCCATCACCATATCCACTCATAATCCCTGCTTTTGTGATTGCTAAGATTTCTTTTTCGAACATAGAACCTTTTATATCAGTAAATGGATTTTGAAATTTAGCATCTACATCTACTGGTTTCAAATATACATAAAGTAATCTAGCAACTTGACCACGTGTAATACTATCACCGAAACCAAAAATGCCATTTCCATAACCAGCTACGATATTTTTCTCTTTTAGATCCATAATTGCTTTATATGACCAATGATCAGTAGGAACATCTTTAAATGTTGTATCTGCCTGTACATTTGTTAAAGATGTTAAAGTTGTTGCTGCAAGTACTGCACCTGTTAAAATCATTTTTTTCATTTTCATGCTATTTCCCCTTCTTATCCTAATTATTTTTGCGAATAAAAATATACTTTATTTCCCAACACAAACATAATAACATAAATACATTATATTTATATATAATTATTTAATGTTTTTAATGGTAAAAACATTAATCTCCCCATAATGCTATAGATTCACTAAAAAAATCTTCTTGCCTATAGAAGATTTTTTACTAGAATGTGACTCATATATCAAGAGTATTATCAATTTTACATGGAAAATAAGAAGACTCCATTTTGAAAAAAGTTAATCAAAATGGAGTCTTTTGTTAGAAATCTGAATTTAGTTTATATATATCTTCTACCTAAAACATAGTATTATTATTAGCTGCCTCATTTGGAATCTCTTGAATTACATCCCAGTGTTCAACAATCTTACCATTCTTTATACGAAATATATCGACTATAGCAACTCCCTTATCTTGAGAATTAGTACGAGAATGTACATGAAGAGCAACTGTATCTCCTTCTACTACTACTCGTTTAATCTCTGCAGAAGAATTAGGATTTTTAACAAAGTCCTCCTTAAAGAAATCCATGAAGGCTTTTCGTCCGTCAGCAACAAAAGGATTATGTTGCTTATAATCTTCACTTACATATTTAGGGATAATATCGATATTATGTTTGTTAAAAACTTCATTATAGAAATCAACTACCATCTTCTTATTCTTTTCTTTTTCTGTCACATTATCTTTCGATGCCGATGCAACATTCTCACTCTTTATTGAATGACCTTTGGTATTACCAGTTGAAGCTTGAAATATCAAAGTCGACACAATTCCTAAAATAAACACAGAAATAATTATTACTATTAAATTTTTCTCTAATTTCATATATATATCTACCTCTTCTAATTTTATAATTCATCTTCGATAACACGCTCGATAAAGGAAAAATCTTACCCAGAATGTGATCTAAGAAATATTGTTAGGAAAATCCACTTATCCTAACAATGCTTCTTATACGAGGCATATTAGAAATTGGTAACCCTAACTTAATACCTCATTAACAGTTGCACTGTCCACAATTTGAATAAACTTCTTAACCTTATCGTTCTCATCAAACTCGTAAAGATGACAAAAATCTGCTATGAATGATTTCCCTGTTACTTTATATGTTCCACTATATTTTCCATACACGATAACAGTATTATTATTAAAAGCATAAATTTCATCTTTAGCGCTATAGTTATCCCATTCAGTTCCAAGACGTTCATGTACGTTTTTCACTACTTCATCGGGTCCTATATAAGTGCCCGCATATGGAAACCCAGCAGCTTCTGTCCAAGATACATTTTCATTTAAATACGTTTTGAAAGCATCCAATTTGCCCTCGCCAGTTAACACATACGTTTCATGCAATAGTTTTTGATACTTATTCATAGCATTAACCCCAAGGCATTTCTTTTGTTACAACTTTTGCACTTAATTCTAATACACCTTTATTAGCATAGCCTGGATATGCTGCTTCAAGTTTTGCTACAAAATCTTTTGAAGTTTTACTTTCCTCAGAAGCTTGAATTGCTGTTCTTAGATAATCCATAGTTGCATGAATTGCTTGATTATCTAATGATTTTTCGATTGATCCATGGCTTGGTACAATGATGTCAGCATTTAACGCCTGTAATACTTTCAAATTCTCAATCCATGCCTCCATTGCTGCTTTTGAGCTAGTATCTGCTAAGAATAGATGGATTTCGTTAAATACATCTATGCCTCCAATTAATAATTTCAGTTCTCTATTAAATAAGCTAGTTCTGTAATGATCTAAACCAACTAGTTCAAATGTTAGTCCCTGAAAATCAATAGCTTCCTCCTTAAACACTTGAGGTAATACCACATTACTTGGTGCATTTTCTCCAAGTGCATCTTTCCAAACTTTTAATTTCCCTAATACAGAATGAACAATATGTTCAACCGTAGACTCTGTAGCATATGCTATAGCTTCTGGGTAAGCAGCTTTTATACTTTCTAACCCAAAATAGTAATCAGGATCTCCATGGATAATAAAGATTTTATCTAAAAATAAGTTATTGTTTTTCAAATAATCCACAATTTCTTTCGAATCAGATTGAGTAAATTTTGAGTTTATTAAAAATGCATGTCCTGCTTTCTCAACTAAGGTTGCAGTGACCATAAAACTTTTTTCATCCGAACTAAACACTGTTAATTTCACATCTTTATGATTTGTATCGATTGTTTTAAACATGGATCTTATTCTCCTTTTGTTATAGTTATTGAATAGATAACACACTTTTAGTTTTCCTCGACAGAAGGCCCCTCCTCAATTCTCTGAAATGCTCATGGCACCAGTAAATAGATGGGAGATGTATGTCGGTTGGCGTAAGCTAACATGTTTACTACTATAGTCTAAACTTTCTTAGTATAAATTTTTAAAACGTGCTTCAATTTTATCTGGCGTCATTACCCCACCACCAATAGGAATAATTTGATTATCCTTTTGTAAAAGTAATGAAGGGTAGCTATTAACACCAAGCTGTCGAACCTTATTAAAATCATTTTGGACATCTATAATTGTTTCTTGCGCATTTAAACGCTCAATTACTTGTTCAGGGTCCAAACCATGCTCAATTGCAATTTTACGATATGTCTCAGGATCACTTAGGCTTCGTCCATCATAATAAAACGCTTTTTGCATAGCAGACGTAAATTCTAATAAACGGTCTGGCGCCAATGAACGTAAAGCTGAAAAGCCCATTGCAGCATCTTTCGAATTCATTTTAAAAGTCCCTTCTTCCACCAATTTTTGATATGAAGGACCAAATTCTGCACCTGTAAGTTGATTAATTCTTTTATTTCCCTCTTCTATATTTGAGAAATTTTTTATTGGTAGATCATCTAAAAATAATCCTCCACATAAAACTGTTAATGGCATTTCAGTGTGTTCTTTGTAAAAGCCTTTAATACTTTCTGAAAAACCATAGCACCATCCACAATATGCGTCCCATACGTATATAAGGTTATCTTGTTTTTTTTCCATTTATATCTCCTACCTTTATTTTTATTAGCTAGTCCAGCTATCATTTAAAAATTCTTAGCTAGCTTTTGGGTTTGTAAAAGTGATCTTTTTTAGAAACCTTATTATTTTCCCCAAAAACTAATCTTTCCAAAAAAAGATCAACTAAAATTATTAATAAAAGATAACTCTGCACATTATTGCCCTATAGCAGTAAACACTACCGATTAGAATATGCATAGTTGTTAATATAGTAGTAACTTCCTGTACTGGACGACACCGTATAGACCGCTATCCTTAATTACATATATAAATCTTTTAAAAAAAAACAGGAAGTTGTTGTAACTAAATAAGTTACACCTTCATGTAACCATATTAGTTACAACTTGATTAAAAGTCAATTATTTTTTTACAAAAAACATTAAATTTCTACTTTAACGTTTCCACAACTATGGAATTAAAGTAAATTCCCTTTACCATAAATGTCTATTTTTCAAAGCAATGAATTCAAAAAAACATCTTCTCATTTTTCA
>NZ_QORY01000045.1:0-20086 GCF_008368755.1 Bacillus sp. AR2-1 | reverse complement strand
GTTGGTTCTCCAAAAGCTTTCACTAACCTTTTCATAAACATATAGGCGGCTTGATGATCCCTTGTTTTACGAAGTTGGATACCCAAGGTGTACCCTTCTCGATCAATCGAACGATAAAGATAACACCACTCTCCTTTGACTTTGATGTAGGTCTCATCTAAATGCCATACGAAATGTGCTGATTTATTTTTCTTATTCCAAATTTGATAAATCAAATCTCCATATTCATGAACCCAACGCATGATGGTTGTAGGATGCACCGATATTCCACGCTCTTTCAAGATTTCAGATACATCACGATAGCTTAAAGAAAAACGACAGTAGTAGCCAACGGCTACCAAAATAATATCTTTTTTGAATTGTTTCCCTTTAAAATATCCCATGTATCATGCTCCTCGAATCATTTTTCTCACATTTTAATTTCGTTTAGAAAACTTTGCAACAGAACCTTTTAGCTTTTAATATGATGGGTATGTAGAAGAACCCCTTAAATAAAGGAGGATATTGTCCCTAAAAGTTAAATGCAACACAGATAATCCACTTGTTGTTTTGAGTATTGATTTTTTATATTTAATCCGGTACATGAAATTATATAAAACAGGCTATTCTTTTACTCACTTTTATAATTGTTATAGTACTCTATACGAATTATATGTTATGATATGTATAGAAAAATTTTTCTATTTTTTATACTCTATTGTACGTAGCGTGAAGGACAAACCTTACGCCCTGTTAACTCGGGCGAGGTTTGTCCTTTTTTTACTTTAAGGAGGAATTTACTATGAAAAAAATCTACAAAATCGGAGCAGTTATAACAACTTTATGTGTTATTGGTATCACGATCTTTACTTTAACTAAAAATGAATCTGTTAATCCAGAGACTGTAACACAAAATCAAACCTTGGTATCAGCTGCAGAAACAAAAGGATCGCCCCAAAATATAAAAGATATTTCAAAAGAAGAATTAAAGCAAAAAATACAATCCCATGAAGAGTTTATTGCGTATTACTACCAACCTACCTGTCATTATTGTAAAAAGGCTGCACCAGATATCAATAGCATGTCAAAAAAGCATGATAGAACCATCTATCGTATTGATATCTCTACACCAGAAAATCAAAGTGCCTTTCAAGATTTCGATATTCCAGGTACTCCAGTTGTTGTAGCTTATAACAGAGGTGAAGAAGTTGAGCGTCTAGAAGGAGCAGTGTCAGCTGCTACCTATGATGGATTCTTTGCAAGACGTAATTCGAGCGCTAGCTAATATAGTGCTCGTTTTTCTATTATTAAGAAAGGAGAATTAACATGCAACAAAATGCTCGTATTCATTCGTTAGACATATTAAGAGGAATCGCCATACTATGTATCCTTTTTGTGAATCTACCCACTATGACGGGGTTAGATTCCTTTAATCAGGCAGGTTACTCCGGCACAGATAAAGCCATTCGTTTTTTAGTAGATTTGTTTATACAAGCAAAGTTCTACACTATTTTCGCATTCTTATTTGGCGTAGGGTTTTATATCTTTATGAAAAATACAGAAGCAAAAGGATACCCCATGTATAAGTTGTTTATTCGCAGACTGTGTATTTTATTAGCCTTCGGTTTACTTCACTTCACCTTTCTATGGTATGGAGATATTCTACATGCGTATGCTATAGCAGGATTTATTCTATTGTTCTTTTATAAGCGATCTACTAAGCTTATTTTTATAGCTGGTTGTAGTTTCCTAACGGTTAGTTATGTATTACATATTATTGTTTTTTTACGAGCAAGTTCTTCTATTCCTGAAGTGCCAACTTATTATCAATATATGTTTACAGGAAACACTACCAACCACACGGTAAATCTATTTACACATTATTTATATCAAGTAAAAGCACGTTTGTTTTTTCTGATGATAGAGGAACCCCAACAACTACTAATAGGAATTCCAGAATATATAGGCTTATTTTTAATAGGTTTATGGGCTGGTAAGAAAGATATTTTTAAAAGGGTACCGGAATTAATAAAGGAAATTAGATTTGTACAGTGGGGTTCGTTATGCATTTCATGTCTTCTCTCTTGTCCTATGATCTACTACTTTATAAAAACGGATGTCTATTACTCTCAGGATATACAAATATGGATTTTATTTGGAGGAAAAACGCTAGCTATATTCTACATTTGCACTCTACTTAGAGCTTGTGAGATTAAAAAATATATAGAATGTCTGCAACCTTTTATGAACATTGGTAAGTATGCTTTAACGAATTACATTACCCAAAGCATACTTACGCTTTTCATCCTTTCGTGGTGCTTTAAAGATGTCTCACACATATATTACTGGCAACTATGTATCTTTGGGTTTTTAATTATTTTTGTACAAATTATATTCAGCAAGATTTGGAGTAAATATTTCCGTTATGGTCCTATTGAGTGGATATGGAGAAAAGGAATTTACAATAAATAACCTATTTTTCACCAGTTTCTTACTATTAACTGAAAAAAATGATAAAATATCATATGAAAGATTAAAGATATATTTGTGGTTGTAAAATGATGTTATTAAAATTAAAGTAGATCAAGTCAGAGGAAGGCACCTTTTGGTGCCTTCCTCTGACTTGATTCTATATTTCTCATAACATCATTTTAATATAATATAAGGTAATAATAATTTATTTATAAAGATAGGTGATAACATGTTTAGTATTAACAATAACCCTCGAAATAGTAAAATACAAAAAGTTAAATTACAAGTACCTGGTGATGTAAAATATGAACTTCACTCTACTTATAACTTGTTATTAAAGGAGGGATATCAGGTTTTATCTGTACTCAATATTAAAAATGGTGGTATTATTGTGTACCGTCATTTATATGAAGATACCAATTTATACGAAGAAAACTCGATTGTGTTAAAAATTCGATTGATTACAAATAAAGGAACCGTTTTCCCCGAACCATATCTGTACGCACATTATATATCGGCAAGAACCACTATAGACCTTGCTGATATATTTATTGAAGAACCGATACGTAACTTGGGATTGGGAAGCATATTAATGAAACATTTACTACAAATAGCAGTAGACTCACAGGTAGACAAAGTAACCGGTCTTATGGTTAGTGATGATAGTCAACATAAAGCCAAACAAATTAATTTTTACACGAAACATGGATTCGAGATATCTGGTAATCGTCTTTTATGGAAGCAAAGCACATAAAAATCAAAAATATTAAATTTACAAAAAGAGGATGCTATACCTTTTATTGAGTATAGTATGGGGTAGCACCACACATCCATCAACTTAAGGATTTTATAATACCCTTAAACACAAAAAACGTTATCCTTTCTAAATAAGCTAGATTAGAAAGGATAATGCCTTTTTTGCTTTATGGATAGCGATGTAGCGAGCCCCTATTACTACGGTTAAATCCACGACGTTTTGAAAAATAACTGCGTTTGCAACCAGGTCTTCATATTTAATGGACTTTTCCTGTTGCTCAGGATTGTTGTCGGCAATAATGCCATCTCCACCAAAGTCTCCTGCACTTTCTCTCTTATGATGTTTCGAGCTTATTTTACGAAAGCCGGTGCTTTCTCGTTTTGGCCGATACGGAAAAATAACTCATCTCAACAGGTGAGACGAGCTTTGATTTCGGTTCCCCCCTCAGTTTCTCCGACACACCATCTGAGCAGTCTTGGCTATATCTTCCCTCCTCTAGCTTCATGTCAATAAAATCGACGACCTGCTGCAGCGAGGAAGTTTGGTTGATGATATTTTCTCGGTGGCTCTTTAAGAGCTCCACCAGCTCGGGGTATTCCGCGGGATCGGTGCCGGCGGTGACCGCCAAAAACGGCCGTATTTCCTCCAGCGGCATTCCTGTTTTTTTCATACAGGATATCAGCCGAATCGTATTGATGTCCTCCTGCCGATAAATACGGTGCCCGTTGTCCTTCCAATCCGCCCGTGGCAACAGCGCGATCTTTTCGTAATAACGGATCGTATCCTTTGAAATTCCTGTTTGCTCGTTAGAAGACCTTCAATATATACAAGATCAAGAGGCCTACTATATTTCTCGTATCAAGTCGAATACACGTATTTATCAAAAAAATCCTAACCCTGATTATTTTCAAGATGGAAGAATTAAGAAAGGTACAGAGCATATACAGATAGATATGGAGACGGTAATGAACTCCCTTCAACCAGGAAAAACATGTGAAATAGCTGATGCTTATGTAGGAATGATTGATAAAGTGCCAGCTCGTGTAATTGTCCATCGATTAACAAAACAACAGCAACAAAAACGATTACACGATCAAACTGTAAGAGAAAAAAAGAAAGGAATGAAATATTCTGCTCGCAGTAAACGGCTTAGTGGTATCAATGTATATATGACAAATACTCCTATAGATATTGTCCCAATGGGACAAGTACATGATTGGTATTCTTTACGTTGGCAAATCGAGATTTTATTTAAAACGTGGAAATCATTCTTTCATATTCATCATTGTAAAAAGATAAAACGAGAACGATTGGAATGCCATTTGTATGGACGACTAATTGCCATCCTACTCTGTTCTTCTACCCGAAGATTCTATCTCTTTATAATTTTCTGTGGGAATTCAATTCATTTTTTCTTTCGAATGTAAATTTAATAATATCAAGTGGTTTATTCCCTCCCATATAATTATATAAAATACTCTTTTTATTTTTTGAATATTTAAATATCTTTTTATCAAACTTATTGAACTAACAATATCTGTAAAATATGTTAAGGTTGGTGTGTATAAAGAAAACATTATTAAGGGGGATTTTTATCATGAAGAAAACATTAGCTATTTCTGTAATTACTTTAGCTTTAACAGGTATGGGGGCAAGCCCATCATTTGCAAGTAGCAAAAGTGTAAGCGTTACACAAGATAACATTTTACAAAGTAAAGCAGCAATATTTGCTTCAGATGGTAAAATAATTGGTGATTATTTCAAATTAGAAAATGGCGAAGTGACAAAAAAACTTAAGCATAAGAAAGATGCAAATATGAGGGTTAGCATCACAAATAACTCTAATGGTGGTGTGCATTGGTTTCTAAAAAATCCGAATGGAACAGTGTATAAAGAAGGAGATCTAGCGAAGGGTGCAACATATAATAACACATTTAAACTTAAAAAAGGCAATTATCAACTCAGAGTTGTTAGCGATACTAATGGAACTGGAACAATTTATATTGGCGCTCGCACTATGGAATAGTATAAATAATAAGGGAACCTAGATTCATTTTCACTTAAAATATTTATTAGGAGATGAGAAAATGCTAAAAAAATCATTGTCGGTACCCTAGCTTTAGGATTAACATCCGGAATTGGCGGTGAGTATGCATCTGCTGACACTTTCGATAACAGTATCGCAGCTAGCTCAACTAAACTATTACTAGCTAAAAAGGAAAGAGATATACCGTTAAATGTTCATAAGACATTTACAGAAGGAAGCGGCAGACTCGATTTCGAATATTATGGAAGCAGGAAAGGTGAAGCGACAATTTACATTAAAAATGAAGGAAATTTCCCTTTCACATTTGAACTAGACTCTCCAAAAGGTAACACAATTATTAGTGACTTCGAATTAAAACCAGGAAAAAGCGTTGAACTTCCTCTTACCTTATCTAGCTGGGAAGGTGGATGGTTCGATTTATACTTTAACGGAAAGAGTGGTAATGAAGTCAAAGTTCATGCTAAAGTAAGAACATATTAACTATTAACTGTTAAATGCATCTCCGAATTTAATAAATTAAGGGATATAGAATTTCACAGATTATTCTTTCACCCATCCCTTTTCTTAATTTAGATGCTAATCCCACTTTCCAAATCGCTAAAAGCATCCACCATAATCTCCCGACTACTAATCCACTGCACTCCGATTTCCTCCATAATCATCTCGAACTGATTGTACATATCACCGATAGCTCCAACGTTATCTAACACTTAAAACCTCGTAAATCATTCCATCTTTTTCATTATAGAACATGTAACATTACAACAATTAAGTTCATACTAGCATGAACAACAAGTGATACTAGTAACCTATTAGTACGCACATATACTACGGCAAACACAAGTCCAATTAAAAAATATCCAAATATAAACGGAAAGTCAAAATGCATAATAGAAAAGAACAATGAACTTATTAATATACTCCAAGTTTGTGTAAACCTTCGCGTTAAAATATTTATGGCCGCATAACGAAAAACAAACTCTTCTACTAAAGGTGCAAGAAGAACAATTGAAATAAGTGCCACAGGAGATATTACTGCAGCAGCGACTGTACTAGACGTATTTGCTGATTGCGTAGTTAGCTGGAATACACTCTTATCTAAAAGACTGCCAACCATCTGCCCAAGAAATACTAATATGATCCCAACTAAAATCCATACAAATGAGCTTCTTGATAATTTAATCGAGAACTTTGTATCTTTCATTAACTCTTTTCTATATATAAGAAAAAAGATAATCAACGTAAGTGAAAACCCAATTAGTTCCCAATGCACGAGAAGTTGTTGGATTGCTTGCTGTTGGTTTCCCTGAATATCATACCAGCCCGTCTTTGCTAGCAATTGTAAACCTATAATCCCAACAAATTGAGTCATTACAAAATATATAAGTATGATATAACCTGATTTATGTATATTACTATTATTCATGTTTATGTATTTACCCTTCACTTTTTTATTTAATTAACGATTTTGTATTAAATCCGCACAACCCTGAGAGCCTTACATACGATAGCATGTGGTATTCTTTTTCAATTTTAGTTTTAGTCAGAGAGTGCCTTGGAAAGCGCTCTTTAGTTTTCAAGTGAAAATTCTGGTCAAATGATTTACATTCTTAGAAAAAGTCATATATATTATCCTGTACTCTTTTACAGTAAGAGTGTTGGTCCTAAGAGCACTGTCAAAAGTGCTCTTTTAATTTATTGCAATGTATCACGTTTTACATACAATAGACATACAATGCAATGAGCACGCAAGACATAGTTTCTATATAATCTTATACATTTTTTGTACGCGATTTTTTTATTAAATAAGGCTTCTATTTAACTTTTATTCATTTTTATGTTTGCTTTGAATCCATTACTATTAAGCCAAAGAATACACAGGTTTCTCTAGACCAGTTTCCTTGTATTCCTTGAACTCCTTGTACACAGAACCTGTTATAGCTAACAGGTTCTTTAATTTTTGTCATTATACAATAACTATTTTGTTATATTCCTTGCACTTTTAAATGAGACAAGCATATGTTGTAGTATAGTGTTTCATCACTTATATACACTTCCTTTTTTCAAGAGTACATATTTGATATGTGCTCTTTTTTCATTCCCCTTTACGAATAATCTTTTTTACCTTACACATACTAACTACAAGTCAACTTCCCCTGACTACACTCTTTCAAAACGGAGCTTGTTCCTCCGGATTGTCTAGGCACTTGGCAGGTAACTTATTCAATTACCTGCCATTTTCTATTCAAATAACGCTTTGGTTCATTTAAAACTAATTAACTATTATTTGAAAAATCGGAAACAATTATCTGATGTTTTTTCTGAATACTCGTGATATTATTTTGTTGCTGGTGTTCATCAACCCGAGCATTCAGTAACACCATCCACAGACTCTACTCTCATCTTCCCTTTTGAGAGTAGAGTTCCTATTTATAGGACTACCCTCGATACTCTCTGTATATTTGTACAAAATTCAAATTTTAGTAAGTTAAGTAATTACTAAGTTCGATACAAAAATTATATATAATGCTTTAATGATTTAATGTCCAAACAGTTATCTCAGACTACCTACTAAAATCAAGCCGCTTGCAGATGCTTTAAACCCATTTCTAATGCACCGGTTCCACCAAATCCCTGATTAAATAATAGTGGGATATCATACTTCTTCGCGTACTCTTTTGCTACATCAATAGATACATGGCCACATGCACCTTTTTGAATAACAATAACATCGCATTTTTTTATAACACTTCGAAAGGTTTTCTTTACGCCTCCGTGATTTTTCCCATCATGGAAAATAACCTGGCAGTCTCTTTTTTTGGCCAACTTCTCTAACGTTCTTCCGTTTGATCCACCTAAAACTAGAATTGTACTCATTCCCATTCACTCTCCTTATCTTTCTTCTTTATGTATGTACTTGGTGATGTTAATAACACAAGTGTACAAGCTACAATATTCATTAACACGAAACAAATTCCTAATAATATAACGAAAATCGGTGACAACAAGATGAGAATAAAACCACTTACTACCAAACAGATGAAAATGAAGCCATTGCTCATGTCTTCGTAACCATCTAGCCCTCGTACAATATTCAAACTATGCATCCATGTTGTGATGCTATCCCAATTTTCTATTAACAGATAGCCACCACCCAACAAAAAAGCCCATCCAAGCAACGTTCCTAACAATCCGGAATTTCGTCCTATATAATACCCCGAAACAAAATTCGCAGCTGTTCCAATTAACATTCTCATTTGTATTCCTCCATATTCATTTTAGCGCTATATACAAATTTCATTTAACCATGGTTTTATCACATCAGAAAATTATGAATACTCAAAAATAAATTTAGGTACTCTTTATTCTTTATAAAAAGGTTGTGTTTTTTCTTCCACAACCCTCATTTTCTTCTTAATCTACAGGTACTTCTTCTTGTCCATGTGGAATTTGTGCAATTGGTGTTACAATTTGTGCATATTTGTTTACCTGCACTTTAAATTGTCGTGGTTCCAAAAAGTTTACCTGTTGAATTAAAACTTCAATATGAAACGTATCTACTTTTTTCCCACGGTCAATTTTGGTAATTCGCGCATTGTAAAACTGATCCCCATTTAGGAAATATCGTTGTACAGCTTCTGTAGCCAGCATACGTTCATTACTTGTCATTTTCATTGGTTCAATACCAAATCCAGCCTTTGTAAACAAGTACGGTACATCATAACTACTATTAGAAATTTTTCGTAGTAAATCCTCTACAGTTTTTGTCTTTGCGATATATTCCTCTTCTTTTGTATCAAATCCCTTTGGCTTATCTCCAAGCATCTCGATTTCATCTTGATTTACTTGCTCTTCCTCTTGTACTTGAGATTTCATCATGTAACGATGAATAGTATTATAGGTAGCAACGCCTACTACTAACACTATAATTCCCAATATAACTAAGTACTTACGAGGCAGATTCGCTAACACATTCATGACTTTCTTCATTTCTTCACATCCCAAATCAGTCTATAACATTACGGATTTGCGACATATGTTGTCCTCTTGCCGTATAGTTTAGACCTGTAATTTGTACACCCTTATTATCACCAATATGAATCATTTTCTGATTCCCTAAATAAATAGATACATGGTTAGGATTTTCATAGAAAATTAAATCTCCTGGTTGTGCACGACCGATATCTGGCACCTGTTTTCCTTGTCCAATTTGAGCACCTGTCCAATCTCCAAGCTGGACACCTATACTCGTTTTAAACACATATTGTGTGAATCCAGAACAATCTGCACTACCTGCAGCTGGATTTCTAGCACCGGATACATAGCTTACTTTCCCTTGTCCAACCCATTTTTTTGCTTCTTCCAATACCTTTTGTCGTTTAGCATTTGCCATTGTAGGAGAACCACCAGATGATAGACCTGGATCATCATTTTTCTTAAAGAATTTCATTGGATCCGTTGGTTGGTCGTTAATACGAATTTGGAAATCTAAATGAACAGCGTATCCACTCATATTAAGGAAACCAGTATCTTTATCGTAGTTAGAACCGCCCATCTCCCCAATTATTTGTCCTTTTGTCACCATAGTTCCAGGTGCAACTGATATTTTACTTAAATGTAAGTAACGAGATACAATACCATTTCCATGGTCTACATAGACACCTAGACCACCACCATTTACATTTCCTGTTTGGTTTGTTATAATACCCGCTTCCATCGACCATACGGGGTCCCCAGCTTTTCCGGCGGTCATGGCCCCAATATCTACAGCATTATGTTGTTTTCCACCACGAACTGCATCAAACGTATCTGTAATACGACCTGATTTCGTTGGCCATTTCCAACCTTTATCAGAAATCCATTCTCCAGATACATCCGCCACACACCCTAAATCTTTGTAATATTTCAAAACTTTGGAAACGTACGTATAATCCCCATAGCACGCATTAACCTTTGTCCTGAAATTATTCGGATTGGAGCAACCTGCTGGGTTTAAATGATTCTTACTTCTCGAGAACTCAATGGCTGTTTCCTCTGAATAGCCACCCTTTGCTAATGCATAGCTAATGAATCCTGATCCAAAATTATAAGATTGTAAGGCTAGGGCTATATCTCCATTCGCCTTTGCTAACACATCTTTAAATTCTTGTACGCCTGCTTCAATAGAAATGTTGGGATCTTTAATACATCCTACACGTGCATTCCCCTTGACACCTATACAAGATGGGCTCATGTCTCCATAATGCCCCTCTGAAGCCTGCATCGGGTCATTTCCTGCTCCACCTGATTCCTGCATCATTTGGGCAGCCAAAATACCAACATATTGAGCAACACCATGTTTTTCTGCCATTTCTTTAATTTTAGGAAGGTATCCTGTAACTTTTGCATTAAGGTTAACAGGCTCTCCGCCAGGACTCACATTACCTACACACATACCACCAATAAATCCACCAGTAGTAGGAGCAAGATGTCCATACATTCCTTCTAACATCCCGGCTTCTAATATCTCACGAGCACGCTCTTTTTGACTTTCACTAAACTTTGCGAGTTCCATGGCTTTCTCAAGCCCATGAGAAGATGTTGTCACTTTTTTACTTCCACTCGCATTAATCTCATCTATTTTTTTCTTAAAATCTGTATCTCCTAGTATCTTTTTTACATCTGGTCCAGAGTAACTTTCAGATTTGGTTTTTTGCATCTCTTTTTTCTTTTTTTCACAAGGACCATTTGGTCCCGCCTCACATACCTCTTTTTCCGTATATTCTTCATATTGGATGTCCAAAAAATATGAAATCGCATCATGGGGATCTTTACCGGTGAGATCATTATCATATCGCGCCATATCAAAGGCGACAACCTCTTTCCAATCCACATTCAGAGCCATTGAGACTTCCATATATTTTTTAACTTGTTCCTCTGTTTTCGTATCATCATCGGTAAAAGGTACCAAAGAGACTAAGATCACACACACAGCAATAATTACTCCCATTACCAAAGCGGCAGGTACTCCAACCGCTGCTACAACAGCACCCACAATTTTTAGTATACCTGCTTTTAGCATTTTGGCAGCAGCTTTCGCTGCTGCCCTCCCTGCTTTTCCTGCCAATTTTGCCATCTTCCCGCGAGCTAGCATCCCTTTCTTCTTAATAAAGTGAGAAGCTACATCTTTTAAGGGATTACTTTTTTTCGGTTGATTTGGATCGTTTGGGTTCTGACTCATAGACTTGTCACACCATACTTTCCATGCTCATGATTTCGTCTTTTTCGCTGTGCTAAACGTGGGTTTGGCGCAAATGGAATCAGATTTTGCGGATCATGTTCTGATAGATTTAGATGTGTCTCTGCACGTACGGTTTCGTCTTGTGTGTGTGTAACCAAGATTTCTTCTCTAGGTTTAATGCTACTATCTTTTACTTCACAATTTCTTTCAATTCTTTGGTTTGTTTGTAAACGTGTATCTCCTTTTCCGAATGGTGAAATACGTGAAACCGTACCATCTGTTGTGGTAGCTACCATATAGCTACGATCTCTTTCTACGACCATTTGTACATTCTTATATCCACCCTGATCCAAATCGGACATGTAGAAATTCCCATTGTCTACTTTATGATTCACAGTTAGTGGCGGTTCACTAAATGCTGGTTTCTGTTGTAATGGTCTTGGATTTTGATTTCCTACCAATTGATTTGGATTTACATTAATGGAACGATTAATGCTGATTTTTCCACCACTTGAATCTTGGATATACGCTGGTGAAGCTTTCATACCATTTCGGTACTGTGTCAACTGCCCATCTGCAATATTCAAATCTTGGTATACCATTTGTCCGGAACGAATGCTACTATCTCCACTACCATAACGAGATACAACTTGTGTCATCCCACTGGAATCTTTTGCTTCAATCCATGATTTGTTATTCGTCGTAACTAAACGTACAGCCCCTTTAGCAACAGATTGCGTTCCTGTATGGTCTGTGGTTGTTGGTACCATTCTCTGAATCTCTTGAATTTCTTTTGCTTCTGTTTGAACAGCTTTGTTATAAGGATTATGTTTACTTACCATACGTGCAGTCGCTTGATAAGCACCTGCACCTCCAATTAAACCAGCTGCATAACTGAACCCTTTTGTTACATTGTATTGGCGTTCTGCTGCATTTCCACCTAATGATGTATTGACAGCAGCATTGGTCCCACTTATCACTCGTTGTACTGCATTCCCTCCGGATTGTTGTACAGCACTCGCGGCACTAAAGTATGCATTTGATACTGTATCAATACGATCCGCAAGCATAAAGTGTTTTGCACCTTCCATTACACTCATGCCAAGTTTTGTACTTTGCTGTGTCATACGTCCCACTGCTGAAGTTGGGATAGACATTTTACCAGCGCTTTGTGCAATATTCGCTACACTTGTTGATGCATCTGCATAAGAGCGTTCAATTTCTGCAACGGAAAGATCTCCTGCACGTGCAATACTCGCTTGCGTTTGTGTCGCAGCATATACGGCTTTATTAATTGCGCCACCTGTCGCAACGCCATGTGAACGAACACCTTGAATCGTACTAGTAATTCCAGAACCTACTTGTTGGCTCACCGTTCCAAGACTTGCATGGCTTTGTAATCCTTTCGTTAATTGCGAAGCAAAGGCATCTTTATTAATATACGATTGATTATGTAGACTCTTACCACTCGTATCTTTCGCCTGTGCGGGCATCGCTCCCGCTTGTACTGCCGCTTGTTGTGCGACTGCTTTAAATTCATTTCCTTTTTCATTCAGGTGCGACTGCCAAGCTTGCTCTTTTTGTGGTTGAGACATAGTTGGAGACAAGTTTTTCATAAAGCTTGCCTGTTGTTCTGCTGCATAGCCCTGTTTAAAAGATTCTGTAGAGGCTTGTACCAGGTTCCCAACATTACTTACTTGTTTCGCTTTCTGGCTTCCTGTTCCACTTGTCAAACCGTGCGTTTTCACACCGTTTACTGCCTTCTGAATGCCTGCTGCGCTAGATACGCCCATCGCATTTAAGTCAGGATTTTTTTGTAACTGTTGTGATAAATGAGAAGCGAAAGCTTCTTTATTCGCATAGTTTGTACCGTCTTTTTGCTGTACAATACCAGCTGATTCTGCCGCTTTTTGTGCATGATTTTTAAATCCTTGTACTTTTTGATCTAAATGCTTATTCCACGCTGCTTCTTTTTCTTGTTGCGGCATATCTGCAGGGAATTGTTTCATGAATCCAGCCTTATGGTCTGCACTATACGCTTTCTTAAATGCAGCAGTAGAAGCACCGACAAGAGCACCTACTTGTCCCATATTTTGATGGCCACTTTCTAACGTTTCTCCCTTTACACCCTCGACTGCTTTTCCGACTTTTCCTAATGCAAGTCGAGAAGCAAACGCATCTTTATTCACATAGGACTTATCAAACAGATTATTTCCTTGCTTATCTTTCGCATCAACTGGCATTGCTCCCGCTTTTGTTGCCGCCTGTTCTGCGTGGTTTCTAAATCCTTGTACTTTTGTGTTCAGATGGTCATTCCATTTTTTCTCTTTCTCTTCCGCTGACATATTTTCTGGAAGTTGGTTCATAAACGTATCTTTATGCTCTGCTTCATATCCTTTTTGGAATGCGTTAGTTGCTGCATTCACTAAATCTCTAGCGTTTCCATATGGAGTAGCGTTCTTCTTCATACCTTGTAAATCTTGTTTACGCTGATTTTTGAAATGAGACATTTGATCACTATTTGTTTTTGCTACTTTTTTGGCAATCTCTGCATCGGAAGCGCCAGGGAACGCTTGTTTTAATCGACTCGCAACTGCAGAATCCGGATTATCTGCTTTCCAATTTTCAAAATCTTTTGTAGCTAAATCCTGTGTGATATCTTCATCGGTTAGTTCCGGATAAGATTCGCCATTTAAATTTGAATACGTGTCCGCACCCTTCTTTACACTGGAACCAATATGTTTTCCTAAAGCTACAGCTCCTTCGCCGACTGCAGCAACACTTCTACCAGCCACTGCTCCAGGAGCAGCACCTAATGCACTTCCAACTTGCGAGCCTGCTACCATCGCTCCCGGACCCAAACCAGCTCCCCCTGCCATACCTGCAAGTCCTGTCGCTGCTTTACCCATTGAACTTCCAATTTGACCAGCTTTTAACATACGAGCTGCACGAGATGTTGTACCTACATCTGTCCCTAAATTCGCCCCTAATGCATCTTTCGGGTTATCCGCATCTTCTTTTGTCTTTTCTTTATCCCCTTTATCATCAGGTTTTGCTTTTGAATTACGGTAGTCATCACGAACACCTTTAACCAGTCCAGCCACACTCGCTAAAGCACCCATACCCATCATCGTACCTGCTCTATGAATACCAGCGGATGCATTGGTGCTAAGGCCAATAAAGCTTTTTACAATCTCACCAACTGGGATAAACATGGCAAGTAATACTAATTTTATAATAGGATTTTGTGCACCCCCAATAAGCGTAATGACTAACCATAAGGTAATTGCGTGAATCGCTTGGATTAATACTGCCCCCATAAACTCACGAATCCAATATAACGTCTGTTGTTTCTTTTGTGGGAACAACCACATTCCTACCATTACAGGGCCTAGTAACATTAATACGTACAGTGTCACCGCACGCATTAAATAATAAAAGTTTGCCCATATCATTAATCCAGCTTCAATAAATAGTCCGAATATGATAAACATATAATCGTTTTCATGACCTTTCATTGAGAGCTCTGTAATTGTCTTATAGTCAGACAGCCCCGACTTTAACAAAGGTATTTGTTGATCTGGGTTGAAATTCCCGTTATTTACTCCATTTATCGCCTCTTTAAATTCTGATGTAATCCAATTGTTTAGATTAAATACAAAATTATAAAAGAAATCTAAATGCCAGAGGCAAATCGAGATAATCATTAAATCTTTTGCATATTCAATTAATGCCGTCCGATTATTTGGATTTATAGCCGTTGCGGAATATTTTGCTGCTGTAACAACTACACTGACGAGGACACAAAAAGCAACAAATTTAAACATGACAGGCATACCGGTATCTAATACATTGGTAACCGCATTCTTTTCATATAAAAAATCTAGATTAGCATTATCTCCACCAAAGACTAGAACTGGAATAGTATCCATAAATCCATAAATAGGCGCTAGGAGGGTCTTTACCATATGGATAATAAGGCCACCCACCCAATCTATTATTTTCTCAAGCATAATTTCACCTTCCTTTTCAAAGGTACGTTATTATCCTGCGTACCCTTGTCCTTTCTTCATATTATTTAAAAGCTCTTGTAGTACCGCTTCATTCGATTCAATGAACATCATTTCTTTGTCTGATGGATCTGTTTGAATCCAAACCGAACTATCCCCTACACGGAAGATTCCTTCTCCTTTTCCTGGGTTGTTTAGGATAATATCTAATTCCCCAGCAGTTAAGTTAAAGTTCTCTTGGATTTTTTTCTTATCAATCTTATTTTGCTCTAAGAAGAAATAAGAGAAAGTAGATTGCAAGATACCACGCGCTTTCACATTTTCTAAAATACGAACAAAGTCCTGACTGGCCCAACACATACCTGCATTTCTTTTACGTGAACGACGTGCTACTTTTTCTAAGAAGTTAACCGTTTGTTCATAATCGATAAACTGCCACATCTCATCCACATACAGTACTTTTCGTTTGATAGCATGTTCTGGACTCTTAATCCAATGCTCCCAAATATAGTTCAAAATAACGTGGAAAGCGATTGGTTTTAAGAATCCTTCTTCTAAATGACTAATGTTGAAATTAACAACGCGTGATTCATTTAACTGTGTTTCCACACCACGACCAAAATGACTTTGTCCATCAAATAATGGTTTTGAACCATCGCGTAAAAATGGACGAATCGCGGCAATCAACTCTTCTGCTTTCACATCGTCTCCATGATGTTCTACTATGACATCATAGATTTCTTTTAACTCTGGCTCTGGCTTTCTCACTTGAGACTGAATTAATTGTCCATCCACCTTTTTCACTTCATCTGTATATAAAGAGGATGGATGTGAGGTAATACCATGTTTATCAAACACTTCACGAATCGCGTCTTCTAGCATTGTACGCTGGAATACATTTAATCCCGGTTGATCAAAGTCTTGCCCGCGAATAATAATGTCAAAGAATCCTAGTATTTCATTGATTTTCTCTAAAATCGGCACAAACCTTACATACTTCATGCCATCACGCTCTACGAGTTCTTTCTTATCATATTGTTCAAGTGCTTCTAGCTCTTCATCTTTATCCGTAATCTGAAGCTCCGTTACAGCAATTGCACAAGGGTTGATAATGATATTACTTTCAGGTGAAATGTTTAAATTAATACCACCTAAACGTTTTGTAATTTTTACGAATTCACCTTCTGGATCGATAATCATTGCATGCGTATCTGCAAGTGACGTTTCACGAGCAAGCTTCATTTTTAAAAGTAAACTTTTCCCGGAACCTGAGATCCCTGTTACACCAATGTTATAGTTTGGGGGACGATAATCTGCATTCCCGAATGAATTTAAAAATTCTACCTGCCCAGTAATCTTGTTCTTTCCTATCGGTATCCCACCATTAAACCTTCCGGAACCTGACACAAAAGGTGCAAATGTGCATAACGCACGTCTATCGATATTTCGATAGGTATCTTGCAGTGTATTTGGTGCCCCTAGCGGCATAACAGCTTTCAAACCACTCTTCACACGATTCCAAGTACTCGCTATCTTAAAGTGAGATGCTTGCATTTCATCTTCAATATACTCACATAAAACGTCCAATTCTTTCTTTGATTCGGCATACGCAATACCCATTGTACTTACCATATAGGAGTCGTTTTCATTGAACTGGATTTCATCCATTAAATTGTTCGTATCTTGAATTTTTGCGTCTAAGTCTTTCTCTTGGTCAATGTTTCCACGTGTACGTTGGAAAGAAAGATTCGAACGTAACATCGTCAGCTGCATATCTAATGATCGCATTGCTTTGGCTTTTGGTTCTTTATGAATATCGATCATGACATCTACTTCCCCAGCTGAAGTTAACATGTTGAGCCAATTGGTTTGCATCATACGCGGGTATCCATCACGTGGAATATAAAACGGACGGAAGAACGTATTACTTCCTAAAGATTGTTTAATTACCCCATAATCTTCTGCATCAATTTTCATTCCTTCTGGAGCAATAACATCAAACACTGTTGTTTGATTGTCTAATTGCGTCGGTACTTCCTCTTCTTCCAACTCTTCCTCCTCTAGCTCCAATTCATCCTTCTCTTCTGCTTCTATTTTTTTCTTTTCCTTTTTCTTTTTTCCGAATAACCTCATGTTTACGCCACCCCGTTATTTGATTTTTCTGCTTTTTCTTCCGCTAAAACTTTCTTCATTAGCTCTAGTTTTCTCTCATTCGTTTCACCTGTTGAATACAGCGAGAAATTCTCGTTTTCAATTAAATCCTGGAAACGTGCTTTTACGGCCTTTCGGCGGTTAAACGCTACATATAGTAATTCGATTAGCTTATCTTTCGTTAACATCTCTACGTTAATTTTTGCTTTGGATAGCAGATTTCGAGAAGCATTATAACGACGATATAATTCGTTAAATGCCTTATCCACAATCTTTTCTTCCAAATCTTCCTCTGTATCAGCCGTAATCGTACTAATATCAACCTTGTATGGATAAATTAAATAACGTTTTTGCTCATATCGAGGTTGCGAACGTTGCCAGTACTCTAAGTTATCGATAACTTCTTGACCATATAGTACTGTCTCTGGTGTAAGGTCTTTTGCCCCTTTCATTGTTTCTGTCATTTTTCGTACAGGATCTGTTAAATCTACGAATTTACTTTGGATGTATACTTTTGTATTAAACTCTAATGTTGTTAACCAAGATTCAATTTTGATATCAATTGCCTCTTGTTCCATATTTGATAGTAAGTAATAGTTAACTGGATGTGCTTCCGCAATTAAGATAAATGTGTCATCATGATAACGAATCATATGATTATCAATTTCCTTAACGTCTTCTACAAAAGCGCTAAAGAAATCAACATTATCCTCATCAATTTCGGATTCAGCAGACATATTCTTTTTATTTTTCTTTCCGTTTTTTTCAGCAGTGTTTTTCTCTACTCCACCTTGATTTTTCCCCTTTTTCTTAGACCCAAACAGCGGTTTTCCGTTCATTTTCCGATAAAAGAAAAATCCTACAATGGCTATCGCCGCAAAATATATCATTTCCAACATTTATAAATTCTCCTTTACCCATGTAGTTGGCTCGTACCCTTTTCTCCACTTCCCTTTTTCGGAACGGCTACGCATTTTGATAAGGAAATACTTATCTAGATACATGTGTTGTTTTTCTTTATAAATAAAAGCAAACGCTATTACACCTACTACCGTTGGTATTGCTAAAATTAAGCAAATAAAAAATGCTACTACCGCATCAAAAGGTGCAAATAGCCGCCAAAAGAATGGAACATATAAATAAAGGGATGCCCCGCCACCTAATAGATAAATCAATTGGCGTTTACTTAATACACCTAGCAACGTTTTTTGTTCCGAAGTCATGTCAACAGGAACAGTTACTTTTCTCATTTTGTTTCCTCCCTTGTATAAGAGAAGCTCTCCCCAAATAGAGGAGAGCTTGTACAAACTCTTATGTTAGATTGTTGCAACCCAAGCAGCGATGTCGTACGCTTTGATCATGACAAAGCCTCCAATTGCCGCACAAGCTAAACCAACCATAGCTTGTGTACGGTTTTCAGGGTTCTTCCCTTGCGCACCAGAAAGTTTAATAGCTGCGAATACAACACAAGCAACTACCCAAATACTACCAAAACCAATTAATGTTTTTACAAGGGTATTCATACTATTTTGGACAGTTGCAGCATCGCCTTTACCGCCATTACCACCAAGACCCTTCGTAAAACTACCTTTTGCCAGTAAGAAATCTCCTACTGATGTTGTCATAAGTTTTGCAGACAACCAATTCAACATAATTCCTGCACCTCCGGGTGTTTTTGCTCGCAAAACGCAAAAAGACCCCAATATACGCACACGTCCCCTAAGGACATGGCGCATATTGAGGTCTTCTCTTATATGCGAACTGATTAATTTTATATTTTATTGTAAAATCATATTACGTTTATATTATAGCGATACGATTTTAAAAATACAACCCCTTATTTACACCTAAAAATTATAATTGGATTTTTCGTGTTCCATTTTACTTCATTTCTTTTTATCCTCTTTATTTGGATCGTACTCTATCATTTGAATTTGAAAAATATCACTGTCCTTAAGACCCAAAACATTCATTTCTTCTTTCAATGAGCGCCATGGTTCTATTTTTATCGATTTTGTACTTTTGTCCTTTAGCTTATAAACACATATATAATATAATTTTTTATAATAACAATAAACTCTAACACCTTTTTATACCTATAAAATAATCCACTAAATAACTATATAAAAATTACATAATTACTAACTGTTTTTCGGAAAATTCCCACTTAATGAACATAGAAATATTGATTCCCCTAAAACAATGAGTCTAATGAAACAACGTCCTCTCTTTTTATTCTCTTACCTACTTATCTCTTATTTTTCAGAAATAGAAAAAAGTAACCTATCAGATTACAGCTCCTCATTAAATAATGAATAGCCTTTTACCTGATCGGTTACTTATACTTATATCAAAAAAAAGCTCTATAACATATTATTAAAATTATTAAGTCGTATTAACTTTTTATAACATTGAAGAAAACGTTAAAGTCTTGTCCACCCCTGTATACT
>NZ_QORY01000044.1:0-13362 GCF_008368755.1 Bacillus sp. AR2-1 | reverse complement strand
TGCTCTTTTTTCAATTAAGCGTAGTGTGCTATAACTCCTACAGGGCTACAATAATCTAGTGCAGGAATGTGATAAAGTGTTTTTCCATTATATATAATTGAGGATTTAACATCGTCTGGATTATCATATACCCTAGTAACATAATTATCATTCCAAGTTGTATTGTTATTTGGACATGTTGAATGCAATGTTTTATTTGTACTTGGTTGTTCTAATTCAGCTGCTGATGCAGCTATTCCACCTGAAAGCATAATTCCTGTTGCTAACGTTCCTACTAGCAATTTCTTAAACATAAAAAACATCCCCTTTTTGTTTAGAATAGAATTACAATTAAAGGATACCTTAATTGCCGCAAAAAATGTAAATATATAGAAAATTTAGAAATATTTTATTGAATATTCAGTTTTTGATAAAATATTTCTCTTTTCACTTTCTATAGAAGAGTGAAAAGTTTAGCAAGGAAATAGGTAGTATTTTTGAGTAAACAGCACTCACACCTAAAAACAAGGAGGACTTAAAAATTCTCATTTATAACAGTATTTTTTGATAATATATTGTATTATTTTATTTAGATTGCCAGTAAGAGTATGGAAAAGAATAAAAATATTAGGAGGTTTATTTATGAAAAGAAAATTAGTATTATCTATTGTTTTTTCAAGTGCTTTAGTATTATCAATCGGATTTGTAAAAGATTTTCAAGGTATAAAGGTATTTGCACAAACTGATGGAGATCAATACAAAAATGTTACTAAAAAAGAACAAGATCAAAGAGAAAATGCAATAGCAGAAGAGAAAGATGTTATCACTGTTATAACAGCAGAAGAACAAGATATGGTGGAAAATGGGTCAGTTCAAGAAGGATTTGTTCCACAAGCAAATGGGACAGGGTTCTATTTTGAAAAATCCCCCCAAAATTAAGTTCATTATGGGGTCTCGCCAGCATTTCGGAAAAAAACAGATTAAGCAAAACTAGAATAAGCCGTCCATATGGACGGCTTATTACATAAAATTCGTTATAGGAATAGAAAAAAGATCTTCTAATCGAAGATCTTTTTTGTTCTTTGTTTAGTTAATTTAAAAAAGTAATTGGATGATGTAATTATAAAATAACCCTATAAAAATTATACAACTTAGCGTAAAAACAGTGCTCCAAAGAAATACAAAATATTTTTTTCTCACCATTATGTAACAATAAAGGCTTAAAAAAGCGAAAATCATGAATAAGAAGATTAATCCAACCATTAGCCAACCACCTAAACTGTGTTGATAAAGAAAAAACTCGGCCTTTATTAATAAACTAATAAATAAAAATATGGCTAAAATAAAGGCAACTATAAGTAAATTAATCATCCTCAGATGGACTTTTTTAATAGATAACTTATTTTGTAACTGTTTATCTGATTTGATCAAGTAATCTAAGCTAACATTATACAGGTCACTTATTTGTACAAGGGTAGTAATGTCAGGCACTGATTTATTATTTTCCCATTTAGAAACGGCCTGTGCTGTTACATGTAGTATTTCTGCTATTTGTTGTTGCGAATAATTGTTTTTCTTTCGAAGTTCTTTTAACTTGCTTCCTAATTCCATTTGTTGGTCCCCCTTTACTTCAAAATATAAATGAAGCTTGGAAGATAAGCACGATAATGTTGGTTGTTTTTAGTAAACTAAGATATAAACTGTCAGTTGAGTAGCTTTATATGGCAAAATGGTACTATAATTGGGTAAGATTTCAAGGTGTCAGATGAATATTAATTCATAGAAAGTTAACATAACGTCTCATTATCGGTAGCAATTTTTTTCATAGAATCCTTGTGTTATAAGGGATTCTTTTTTTGTCTGGTGATCCTTGTATACAGGATTTTATACATTGTTGATGTAGCGGGGATTCGGAAGATCTCAGCTCTTCTTTTTTGTATAAAATCTTGTATATAGAAAAAAGATTTTGAAACAAGTGATACGTGAATTATTAAGGAAAAGGGTATATCATTGCTATAGCGAATATATTTTTCGAGGTGAAATGCTATGAAGACGCTATATAGTCCTAGTGATGTGGCAGAGCAATTAGGTATCCAATCTAGCACATTACGTAAGTATGCTGATGTGTTGGAAAAAGAGGGTTATACTTTCATCAAAAATGAACGTGGGCATAGGAAGTATAGAGAAAGTGATGTAATAGTGTTTCGTAAGGTTATAAACCTAAAGAGCGACACAGATATGACATTAGAAAATGCTACAAAGCAAATAGTATCATGGTATCAAGGTGTTGAAGTATTGCCATTAGAGCGACATAAAGTTGAGCGCTATGAAGAACCTGATTTCAACGCTACATCGCTACAGGTGATGATTCAAGAGCAAAAAGAAGTTATTGAAAAGCAGAATGAATTACTCCAGGGATTAACTAAACGATTAACAGAGCAAGATCAGCGATTTGCACAACGAGAATTGGAATTATTAAGTGCTATACAATCGATACAGGATTCGCAGAAGTTTATAGCGACGAATTCTAGCGAAGATATAGCGAAGAACCAGGGGCGTGATGAAATACTCATGCAAATGATTAGAGAAGTCCAAGAAGTTAAGAAAATGATTGCGGCAAACAAGGCTAAGAAATGGTATGAATTTTGGAAGTAGAGATTGAATTTTTTTGTGTTTTTCACTGTAAAAGTTACTTGATCATGAGGGATATTCTCATGATCAAGTAATAATAAAATACAAAGATAGGGAAATTTATGGAGAGAACAAATTAAATTAGGTTAATGATTAATTTTGTATAGATATATATTTCATATATATATAAAATTATATTGTGTATTTTATAATTAATTAATATTTTATAGTTTTACAGTTTTTAAATGTAAGCGAATAAAAATGTGTTAGATTTAAAGATTGTATTAGGGTGAAATATAGGAGGAATAATGTAAGTGTCTATTGAGAATTGGCTTCTTTTATTGTCTATAATTTTTTGTATTGTAGCTTTTTCTGTTATTTTTATAAATAAACAAAAACAAGAAATTGCTGGTTGGCGTTTTATGCTTATGGTTTTATTTGCATTTTTAATTTTAAGTGTCTTAGGATTTGATGTTTTAGCGAGGAATAATTATTCTTTTGATACTATTAGAAATATTACTACATTTTTATCTGTTGTAATTGCTGTAGTCTCACTTGTTACTACTGTATATTTTACTAATAGAACTTCAAAAACTAATAGAGAAAATAAAAATTCAGATTTTCTTATGTCTTTAATGAAAAATCATTATGAGCTTTTAAATTCCAAACATGAACATATAGATAAATTGATAGTTCAATTAGAAGATCAATTTATTGGAAAGGCTTATATAATTGATAAGTCTGTAGAAAAATTTAAATGTCATTTGATTATTCATTCTAATGAGGGCTTAAATTTAAAAATTTCAACATTACAGGCTAATATTGATTCGATTAAGGGGAATAAAGATAATTTAAATAATGATTTGAAAAAGTTAAGAAAAATAATAGATGATGATAATGATGAGGCGATTATAAGACTTTTTATTTCATATTATCTAAATAAAGATGAATATAAAGATACTTTTTTGAAGTTATCTAAAACATACATTAATAAATCTTTTTCTAAAGAATTTATAGATTTATTGAAAATAGATGATGGTTTCTTTAAAATGCTTGATAAATTTTTAAGTCATAATAAAGATATAATGGATGAATTAGATTATGATAGTATTTGTTCAATTTGTAGTAATATTTTTGATGATGCATATAAGGATGTTGGTCATTTCTTCAGGAATTCTTATAGAGTTTTAAAAGAGATAAATAAACTTTATAAAGCGGATTTAGATAGTAAAAATAATTACCAGGGGATTTTAAGGTCACAATATGGTGAAAATGTTATATTAGCTATTTATTATAATTCGGCTTTTACTAATAAAGGTTTAGGGTATGCTAATGAATTATTAGCATCAGACTTTTTTGGGAGTAATAATGATTTACAGTTAGATGATCCTATTCATTTTAGAAAAGAAAATTTATTTTTTGATAAACGAGATTTGGGATTAATGAAGAAATTATTTATATCTGATGTTCCTAAAAAAACTTATGAGAATTTGGATGATTTACAAAAAGCGATAAAGAATGCTTTTGATTATTCTTAATGTTTTTTACTTATTTTGATATTTTTATAACTTTGCATATCTTTTCTAGATATGTTATATTTAATACATAAAATACACAAAAAAAGGTCTAAAGAATTTAATTTTTGAGTAATACTATGAATACACAGTTGAATTGAGGTGTGAGATACCTGGCTAACTAAATCTCTTTGAGGTGTGGGAGACCTGGCTAACTAAATCCCTTTGAGGTGTGGGAGACCTGGCTAACTAAATCCTTTCATCTGTGTACGGTTTTCAATAAAAAAGTAGAAAAAGATACCGATTTTCGGTATCTTTTTTTTGTTTATTTAAAATTAAGGAATAGTTTTTTTTATAAATGGTTTTGTTAGATGTGAAATAAATCTAGTATATTATCCTTTTCCTCTTTATTGATTCCGATGTATTTTAGAGTGTTTTTTGGTGTACTATGATTGAGTATTTCTTGTAACATAGCTACATTTTTTGTTTGTTTATAGAACCAATAACCGAAGGTTTTTCGCATGGTGTGAGTACCAATGGATTCTACACCGGCAAAATCTCCGGCTTTTTGCAATTGTCGATAAGCCTGGATCTTACTAATGGATTGATTTCCTTTTCGGGAAGGGAATAACCAGGTACTTTCTAGTGTTTGGCCATAAGAGTATACTTCATCAAAAATAGAAGTAAGGTTAATCATGCGCTCTTTTTTTGTTTTTCCCTCTTTAATTTTGAATTCTTTTCTCTTTTTACGTTTTAAATTTATTATGGTTTGTGTTTCAATTTGGAGTAGATCGCTGACACGTAACCCAGTATGGATCCCAATAAGGAAGAGAATATAGTCTCGTTCGGAACAATGACGTTTAAGAGCCCATTTCATATCTTCGATCTGTTCTTTGCTACGGATAGGTTGGACATCAATGAGATGTGGTTTTTTGTTCATGGATTTTCGACCTCTTTATTTACAGTGTTTTGAATGTATACTTTTGTTATATAAATTGAGGATATCAGGAGAAATGGCTGAAAGTCAATGTTTAAGGGAAAATGAATGTAAACTAATATTTAAAAGTTTACTTTCACTTTTGGATGAAAAATAAAAAGAACTTGTAGATATACTATAAGTTCTTTTTATTTTTATTATAAATTTTCTTTTATGTTATCAAGATTTGTCATTTGGGAAAAACGTAAAGATGGATGTATTATTACACAAATACCTAGAAGTATTGTTAACACTCCTGATCCTAAGATTATTGTTGATGCTCCTAAAAATTCTGCAAGCATTCCACTAAAATAGACTCCAATAGGAAAGCCTAATCCACCTATTAATCCAATGACACCTAAGACTCTTCCTCTTTTATCATTAGGTATAAGAATTTGTTGAATAGTTGGCGAAATAATATTGTAAGGAGCATAGACGATACCGCCAATAAACATTAACGTATATATCATATAAATATTAGAAAAATATACAAAGAAAGTGGGTGTAATACCCCATAAAATAATAATAAGTCCAAGTGCATAAGAATAAATAAACGTCCTTTTAATTTTAACCCATAATAAAGATCCTAAAAATGCCCCTATTGCAAAGGCTGTCCACATAAATCCTAAAGATTCTGGTCCAGTAAGTAATATATCTTTAACATATATAGGTAGCATAGTTTCAAATGGTGAATAAGTTAGATTAAAGAAAAAAGTAATAAAAGCAATAAATAAAACAGGTTTGAATTTTAATAAAAATGTCATTCCTTCTTTGGTATCAAAGAAAAATTTACGCATTCTATTATCAGTAGATAAAACATTTGTTTTTTGATGATTTTGAGATTGATAACTTTCTGTAGGAATGAGAGAGTATAAAAATGCAGCTATAAAGAAACAAAGAACATTAAAAAATAAAGTCATCGGTTCTCCAAATAAAGCTACACTAAAACCTCCGATAGATGGGCCGATTAAATAACCAAATTGAGATGTCATAGAAACGATTGCATTAGCTGATTCTAATTGATTTTTATTTACAAGAGAAGGTAATATTGTTCGACTTCCAATGTTAGTAAAGGAAGATAGCATTCCATTAATAGAAACTACTACTACAATACTCCATAAATCTAAAGCATCAATCCAAAATAAAATTGGTATTAATGATAAAATTAAACCTCTTATAATATTTTCAATTACAATAATATTTTTTCTGTTATAAGAATCTAAAATTCCACCAGCTATAATACTAGCAATTAATGGGGAAATAGTGGATGCTGATATTACTATTCCAACTGAAAGTGCAGATCCAGTTATTTGATATACAAACCAGCTTAATGCTACCCAAGATAATTTTTTGCCTAAGTCTAATATAGTTGTAGCAATAATAAAATATTGAAATTCCTTATTTTGTAATAAACTCGAATGATTTTTCACCACTTTTCACCCCAATTATTAATTAATAACTATTTATAATTAAATTTAATATTTTTTAATTATGAAGCCCTTAATAATTAAAAAATTATTAAGGGCTTCTTTTATTTAAACCTTTATTTTTTTCCTGTAGTAAATAAAAAGATTTGTGTTTGTAAATCAGGAAATCCTTCATTATCATAGATTACTTTTCTTTCTTCCCAATAATGTTTTAATACTTTAGTGTGTTTTTCTATTTCTTCTTGTGTTAATCCACCAAGTATTAATTTTTCGTATTCTTGTTTATAATATTCAGTTCCTTTAGTGTAACTTGCAATTTTATCATCTAAATAATCAATTTCCATTGGTTCATATGGAGGTAAAGGTTCTGGTTGTGTATATGAAGAAAATTTAATATTTTTTAATCCTTTATCCCAAAACATTTTAGGTATTTGAGGAGCAATAATTAAATTTCTTCTTCTAGATTTATCTGGGTTTTTAAAAGCAGCTAATATTAGAGCTTCTTTTAATTTTTGATATGAATTTCTTAATTGGAAATCATCTGTACCATATAAAAATGTTGAAAAATCTAATTGGAAAGATCCTAGAATACCTCCAGGTTTTGTAACATCTATTAATTCTTGAAGAGCTAAAAGTTCAGTTTCTTTATCAGGAAAATATGATAGAACACCATCATCTAAAACAAAGTCAAATTTTTGACCATTTACATGTTGTTTTAAGTTTAAAATATCTCCTTGAATAAATTTGATATTTTTCAAGCCAAGTTCTTCATTTATTCTTTCACCCGCTTCAATTGCAGAATCACTTAGCTCAATCCCTGTAATGTCTACTGTAGGCAAAAATATAGAAATTAATCTACTTAAAGCTCCTACACCACAACCCGCAATTAAAATTTTAGAATTTTCATTTATTCCAGAATGAGGTATAAGAGTGTTTTTAATGAAATCTTTATCCCAGAAGGTACTTTCATACCATAATAAATCTTTGGTTGAAACTAAAGGGGTACATGTTGAGACTTGTTTAACCTTTGTACTCATTGTAATCTCCTTCTTTTTTAGTATATTGCTTTATTAGTAATAGGTTGTCCTAAAGCTTTTCTTAATTTATGAATAGGAATATTTTTTACACATCTAATCCCCATTTCATTATGTCTACAATAAGCAGCATCTCTACCCCTATAAGAAGGATAGAGCAGACCTGGTAAAGAACTAAAAGATCCACCTTTTAATACTGCACTTGTGTGATGTTGATCTTTCGAAAATTGTCTACCTATACCTGGACTGAAATATCTTCTTGTTGACCAGTCACTACTAGTCCATTCCCAGTGATTTCCGACCATACCTACTACACCATATGGACTCATAGAAGATGGATTCTCGAAACATGATGCATTTTCAACTAAAACTTCAGGGTATTCATCAGAAACAGTTAATAATTCACGACGCCATTCTTGTAAACTAGAAATTTCTTTTCCTAAAAGTTTATTAGCCCAATTACATGAATTAGAATTAAAATCATCACCCCATGGCCAAACATTTCCATTTTCACCACGAGCTGCTTTTTCCCATTGGAATTCACTTGGAAGTTCTTTGCCTTTCCATCTTGAATAAGCAAATGCATCATACCAATCAATACCAGTAAGTGGATGTTGATCTTTAAATCTAGGATCCCAGAATGTATTTCTTGTATGATCTTTATCTTCAGGTTCATTTACATGACAGAAAATGTGACCATTGTTTTGTATATCTTTAACAAATTCATCATATTCTTGGTTAGTCGTTGGATATTTATCAATAAAAAATGGAGGTAACCATACTTTTTTATTTGGGACTGAATCTAACCAATCAAATGACTTTTCCGGAACTTGTTCTTGTTTTATTCCATATGTAAAGAAACCACCAGGAATTAAAATCATACCTTCTTCCTGAGTTTTTAAAAATTCTTCTAAGATTTCATTTGGTATATTTTCTTTGAAATCATAATGATCTAATAGTTTTCCATTTTGACTAAAATGATTTTCAAGTATAGTAAGTTCTTCAGGATCTTCTGTACCTAAAATATCAGTCATGGATTTAAGTGCTTTTGCTGCACCAAATCCTACAGGTTTTTCACCAAAGTTAATTCTATGATTCGCATTCCCTATGATACCTTTTACTGAATATAAACCAAGTTCTATTTTTTCTTGTCCACATATTTCTATTGCTTTAAAACAAACTAAATCATCAGGATCTCTTGTTAATTTAATCATTGTTTCTATAGCTGATTGATTAGGTAACCATGTTTTAACTAAATCTACTAATACAGATCTAACTAGAGAATTAGGATAGGCTAGTGCCATACCAAAAATGTGTTCAGCTGCAACTGGATGTTTAATATTTTTTAAAGGAGCTAATACTTTATTTTCTAAGAATGTTTTCAATTCATAACGTGGAATAGAATTAATAGAATCAATATCTAATATATTTTCAATATCCATAAGGATCTCAATATCTTTTTCATATACTTCTTTATGAGATAAGTCATTTTTTAATAACATTTTATACCATCCTTTACGAAAAAATACAAAGGAATGACAATTTAATTTGTCATTCCTTTGTGTTTTTTACCATTGTTTGTCATTAGTGTAGCGAACAAGAATTTTTGATAATTTTTTACGCCAATTGTTTTTCATTATTATTCCTCCTTTACAACATAATGGATAACACTATCACATAATATAACGATTAGAAATTTTTGGCAAGTTATTTTTTGAAAATTTATAATAGATTAAAGAAAAAATAAATTCTTTCTATTTGGAGCTATAATTTTTTTGGGGCTTTTTTGTTTGGTAAATAAAAAAAGAGACCTAGATATCTAAGTCTCTTTTTTATTTTTGAGTTATAAAAAAAAAAGCCAATCGTGATATAATTGAATTGTCGAGAAACAACTATAACGAGAGGCTTTTTTATTTGTTGGTTTTAAAAATATCTTATTACATAATACCATAAAGAAAAGTCTCTTTGCTAGTTGTAAATACTAGTAACAAGGAGAAAAGTTATGACAAATAGTATCAATTTAGAACAGGCTGAAAAAAATGCAAGATTGAGAGATATTGAGAATTCGAAGATCTTGTCAGAAGAAGAGATGTACATAGCGAATGAGCTTCAGGCAAAAGCCAGTTCAAGGGGAATGAAATTAGTTCCTGAAAGAAAAATAAAAAATAAAGCAAAATTTGTTCAAATCATTCAACAAAATATCCAATATTTATTTGAAATTGATTATTTAACAAATGCTGAAAAAGTATTTTTATTAGATATTTCAATGTGTGTAGGGTTTTTAAGTAATTGTTTAGTTAGTGATATTAATTCAAAAGAACAAATCCCATTAACTCAGCGAGAATTAGCTAAAAAAATTGGAAGATATGAAACTAAGGTGAGTCCATTAGTTAGAAAGTTAATTGATAAAGGTATTATAGCTCGTTCAGAGAGTGGTGTTGATGATAATAATGTTAGAGCATATGCATTATTTATAAATCCTCACATCATGTTTTCAGGGAATAGAGATGAAGTTAATCCAACACTTAAAGCAATGTTTAGAAAGGTTCCAAAACAACTTAAAAATTTACCTATTAAATTATTTTAAGTCTACTTATTAAAGTAGTCTTTTTTTATTGATTTCGTACTTACCAAAAACGGTAAGTTTACTTACCAAAAACGGTAAGTACGAAAAATCCTGAAACCCTTGATATTACTGGGTATTTTGTACTTTAGTATACTTGTCCCTTCTTACTCTATATAGAAATAGCTAAAAGTTCCGCAAGGAACAGGTAGTATTTTTAAGCAAACTTCGCTTAAAAATCTCCACCTTTGTTAGAAAAAGTCGCCTCGTCAATCCTCGGCTAAAGTCGAAGACTTTTCTTTTTTCTAACATCCTTGCGGAACTTTTTTTGGCTCGTTTGCTTCCATCGCCAAGCCGATAAACTCAAAAGTGGGATTTAGGCATATCGGCTTGAGCTACTCATTATACGAGCCAAACCGCTTGATTTAACGTTCCCTAATTAGTTTTTACTCTATCTTTAGATACGCAATACGTGGGGGCTCCCCACACCCCGGCCAGCCTCAACCTCAAAAGTAGGGAGAAGACCAAAAAACACTTACGATAAGTAAGTGTTTACTGTGGGAGTGGTTTCTCTCGCTGTGATTCATAGGAATCGTTGAAATTTAAACGTCTAAATAGATTTGTACTCCGGATTTTAATATTTGTTGGATCAATCATAGATTGCCATGGTTGTAAGTTCTTTTTATTTTCTCTAAGCTTAGTAATTCTACTAATAACATTGTTTAATTCACGTTCATGATCTTGGTTCATCACAATAAAGGTAAAGCTTGTTATCACTGTTGGGAAGCAAATCTTTAATAAAAATTCAATATGATAGATATCAGAGATTAGGTTATTAATTGTGATATAAGATGTTCCTGGTATTGGGATAATATTTGCTACGATTCGTAAAGATTCTTTTTGATCATTAATAAGTAATTTAAGAGAACAACGTGTAGTAAGGATTTTAAAGAGTTCATCGATAAATGTAATGAGTACATGAAGTTGAGTTTCAGGTGTCTCTTCATTGATTAACCATAATCCTCTATTTTCTTGTTTTGTCTTTATGAGAAAGTCTGTTACAAATTCCATATCAAGATTTTTAGGTATCTTGTTGTTTGGGAAGTATTCTCCAAAGTAACGTGTATCTTTTTCTTGTATTGGACTAATTGGGAAAAAGGGTTCTGTATGTAACAGATAATAATGCTCGTGAGAGCAAAGTAATGCGATTAATAATATTGGGTCTGTATATTGTTTATTTAATTCTAGATAGTCTTCCATACGAGTAAAGTGGCGGAAGAGTACATTCTCTCCTGGTGCAATTGGTAGCACCTTTTTTTCTTGGCCAAAATAATAGTAAGCTCGATAAGATAAATAAATATATTCTGCACCATAAAAGGATTTAGAACCAATTAACAGTTTATCTTCTAACTCTTTTAATTTGGCATAACCAAGTGTTCTAGATTTATTCTTTTTTCCTTTTTGGTAGCCAAATAGGTCTAAGAATTGTGATTTTAACATGTAGGGTTGATGATGAAGCATAAATGTAAATAGATTATGATAATGTTTCATGATGAATAAATGTAATTCATCACTTAATTTTTTCTTATGTGGATCTTCTTGAATGTCATGTAAGTTTAAGATGTAAGGTGCATTAGTATTATTCATAATTTCATGTACTGTATAAAAAGTAGGTGGAACGATAAATGTTGGTTGTGTTGCCATGTTTTTTCCTCCTATAGTTGTTCATATCCGGATAAAAATGTTTTCGCAAATTCTTGTTTTTGTTGGATATCAATCTCTTTATAGTTACGTGTTGTTACCTCTATAGCAATGTAACCGCTATGCGCTTCACTATAGACGGCTCCATCGGGCGTTGGTTGGAATTTTCCTTGCGGATGGGACTCTACTATTCTTTTTTTGAAATCGTCGTATCTGGGGTCTTTCTGGGCCTCTGAATGCAATTGTTTTTCTGTTTTCCATGTTTCTCTTATTTCTTTTGGTAGAGAGATGTATTTTTCAGAGAGACGAATATCATGTTTGGCGTTATTTATACCGGTTTTATATTGATATTCTTTTCCCTCTTTCCTAAACTTTTCTATCCCTTTTTCTCCTAAAACAATTTTTCCTGTGCGTTCTTCTAAATATCCACTATGACAAAGTTTTTTTAGACGATCTCCTTTGATGTTATATTCTCTTTCCATTTGTTCTCTGGTAGCTGTTCCAGTTTTCCAAAGCATATCCATGCCTTCGATTTCTTTTGTTTTTAGAATCCTTATATGTTTTCGTGGCGCGGCCATAGGGATGCCTCCTGTCTTTGCTATATTTGTGTATTAATTTATTTGGGAGGACATAGCGAAGCTATGTATTCTTCGTTATGAATTGTGTGTAAATGTAGACATGTGGACATTTACACATTTACACATGATTCGTTTGTATTAAATAAACATTATTAAACAAATGTTTATTTAATTTCATTCAAAATGTGATGCGAAGCATGACACTTTGATCAAACAAATAAAAATGCCGAATGGCGATTTTATTTGTCTTTTTCTAAGAAGCGTGAGCTGATTTAGAAAAAGAATCTGGACAGATGCGAAGCATTCTGGCCAGGAAGTCCCGCAGGGCAAAATCCGCCTGAAGACCATTCACTCGGCTTGCCGAGCTTGTTTTTGGTTCAAGCGAAGCGCGAAGCAAAAATGAATGCGTCTGACCGCAGGCATGGAAAAGCGTCAGCTTTTATCATGCCAAGGCAGGCGGATTTTGCCCTGCTTGAGTCTCGTCGGATGAAAGACGGCGGGACGATCCGTGAAATGCTCTTGAACTTCCTGATTTGACGCCGTCAAGGCGAATAAATCAGGCTCCCCGTAGGGGAGAATATGTACTTGATTCTATGTGATATCACATAGAATCTGATTTAACTATATTATACAATATATTAATTTAGATATGAGAGATTTTGTAGTAGGAATACATGGGAGAATAACTAGAGGAGAGTTTATCACTGAGTCCGTAACGTTTATGCCGCGAAAGTCACTTGACCATGAGGGGCACCCTCATGCAAACTCACCAGAGGTGGCCCCAGAAGGGCGGTTTTTGCCCGCTGGGGTTATCTTTGGGAGTTTGAGGGTGTAGAGGCTCGTGGTCAAGTGAATCGTGGAATAAAAAGTGTAGGACGGGATCGTTAGATGTACAGGTTTGTCTATATACATCTGAAGTTGGCTATGTGTATTAGCTATCGCTTAATTGAAAAAAGAGC
>NZ_QORY01000043.1:0-58868 GCF_008368755.1 Bacillus sp. AR2-1 | reverse complement strand
AGATATCAGGTGTTTCTTGAGGTCCTGATGAATATGCAAAAGATTTTGATGGAATAAAAAACGGAATAGGTTTTATATCGAATAATCTGAATTTAGATTTGGTATTGTCTTGATTTGAACAGAACTTACACACATAATCCCCTCCTATAAAGGTTTGTATTATATTGTAAACATGACTTGTATAAAAGTGATAGTACAATTACCTAAAATATAGATATAACTTATATTTTTCAAACTTTTTTTATAAATTACGATAAGAGTCCTATCAAGAGGCTTGTATGTAATTAATTTCAAATTCCATACTTGATACATTTTTTGTTTATTTGAATTTTATATAACATTAAAAAATGCACTAGGAATACAATACCTAGTGCATTTTTTCACCTTGCTAATTACTCTCCTCGATCATCACTAACTGATAAAATATCACTAATTTTGACACTAATTTGGTTAGGATTTTCAAGTGCATTTCCATTATCATTACTTTCAACTTCTACGCCCTCTCCATTACCACGACGAAGTGTAACAAAGGTTTCTCCGATTCGAGTAATAAGACCTTCTACGTGAAATGAAGGCAAAAATAATACAACCCTCGCTCCTACTAATTGAAATGCGCGTAACAAAGTGCGGATTTCATCTTCACGATGTTCTGCCATTTATATCATCCTTTCCTTTAAAATTTATAAAGTAGTGAAGAAGTCTTTTGGAATCCAACCTACTTACTATAAAAAAACTAGTAAAGTAAATCTCATCTTTTTAGTACTGCCTCACTACTTTATAAGATAGATTATGTTTATTCTTGCAATTTGCTTAGACTTGCTCACTAATAATATAAATTCAAACGTCTCCCTATATTTTCAGAAAATTCAAATAATATATTCGGGGCATTATCTGTGAAAACCTCGATACTTAACATACCAAAGATTACGATAACTTTTTATTTATTAAATTAGATAATAGAATTGAAAACAATAACGTTCTTCCTTATAAAAGTGAATTTCTCTTTTCTTGACAGTAACTAACTCTGAGTTTGCTATAATATAAAATATTTGATCTTTGCTATTATGTACTTTATATTGTGTCCAGCCATTTATTTTTGCATCAATTGTGAATTCCAATCTTTCATCATAGAAACAGTGTATTATACAGGTGCCTTTGATTTAAATACAGAATTTAGATTCAACAAATTAGTAAATATAAATTAAAAGGAGGTTCGTGCTTTTTAGTACATGCTATTATTACAACCGTTCACATAAGTGCTACCGGAAGAAGCGTAAAAAATGCGACTGTGATTGTCTTTGTGAACCTCGCTATCAAACGTTAACATCTGGACCTTTATTTCGCAATTCGGACACCGACTTCATTCAAGTTTCTGCGCTTAATCAAACAGACGAGCCACAAATTGTAACTATAGCGGTACAAAATTACCAAGATACTTGTGTTGGTGATGTATTTCCCTCTTATGAATATCTTTGTGGGGAGTTAATTAACAATGATAACGGTGGTTCAGATGATGACGTAGGCAATAAGAATGGTAATGGATAATGTATCTATTGCGAACCCGAAGGAGTAACTCCGTTTATTGGTCCAGTTACATTTACGATTCCACCTCAGCAACTTTTTAGCTTAAGGGTGTTTGCCCCCCAAGAACCTATTTTTCACAAGACCCTATATACGTAGTTCGAGTGACACAGCCAGTAAATCCGGCTATTCCAACAGACGCTGCACTACCACTAGACCCTGTCCGACTAGTTATCATAAATACATGGGGCATTAACTTTGGAGGAGTGATTCAGCAAGGGAATACGATGTTGAACGGGCAGTTTTATCCAACCGATCTCCCCAGTTGAACCCATTTAATACGTTATAAACTAAAACAAGCCGACAGGACGGCTTGTTTTTACTTCACATACACATAGGCTTCATTTGCATTTATATAGTATGTTTTTCCTTCGCTATTGTGAAATATACACCCAAAAAACGTACCCAAAGATAAGATATTATTTAAAACGAGAATATTTTTCTTCAACTAGTGTTTGTTGATAAATGTCGCAACTAGTAGTTCTCTCCACTATCCCTTAGAAATTAGCATAGTTTGTATGAATTCTATATCTAGTAGAAAGCTCTCTATCATATAAGAGTATAACAATAGATTAATAAACAAGCAGTTTTTTTACTAAAACATAGAATAGTATGAACCCTAATTGAAGGGAGGTATAAAAGAATGTCCTGGAATAATGATTGCTGGAGTTCTAAGAAAAATCATTGTTGTGATGATTGGTGGAAATCTAAAAATAAGCATCATTGTGATGACGATTGGTGGAAATCTAAAGATAAGCACAATTGCGATGACGATTGGAAGTTTAAGCAAAATAAGTGTCGTTGTAAATGTTTCTTTATTTGTTGTCATTGTAAAAAGAAACATTGTTAAGTTTTTGAGTGCCAGCTTAAAGACAAAGAACATGTCTTTGGGACTGATAAATACTAGGTTATAGTAATTAAGAAGACCGTCTCTAAATGGGACGGTCTTTTCTATTTCTGTCTTAAATAACTATACTCTATTGTCCAAGCTTCCCTCCTACTCTTCGCATAGCATGTACTAAAAAGGAGGTGCGTGATTAATATGTCAAACTTTTATTACGACCGTTCACATAAGTGTTATCGGAAGAAACATAAAAAATGCGACTGTGATTGTCAATGCGAACCTCGCTATCAAACGTATACATCCGGCCCTTTATTTCGTAATGCAGATACGGACTTCATTCAAGTTTCTGCATTTAATCAAACTTACATAGTATGCCTTTCCTAGTAGTTATGGATAGTAATCGAAATTTATTTGTAATCTATCTAAATATCCAATTATCAATAAATATTGATTTAATTAACAAATATAAATATAATATTAATTGCTATATTTATATTTATTAATGAAATAAGTAATTAATTTGTAAAAAAATTAATTAAAAGGAGCTCACTAATGAAATTCAAACAAATTATTATAGCAGGCGCTGTTCTTGCTACATCAACGTTTACCTCTTTAACAAATGCACAAGCTGAGACTGGATTTCGCGATGTTCCTTCAGATCATTGGTCTTATAATGCAATTATGGATTTAAAAGAGAAACAGATCTTTGCTGGTTATGGAAATGGTATATTTGGTTTTGGTGATCCCATCACACGAGGTCAAGTTGCTAGATTGTTATATACTTATATGCAACCAGTGACTGATCCTACTGACCCTCCTTTCAAAAATCCATTCAATGATGTAAAAGGTACTATGTTTGAAAAAGAAATTTTAGCGATTGCTAAAGCTGGAATTATGAATGGATATGGTAATGGTAAATTTGGCCCAGATGATACTTTAACTCGTGAACAGTTGGCTGCTGTATTAAAAAAGGCTTTCAGATTAAGAACATCATCTATAACTACATTTGAAGATGTTGAAAAAAATTATTGGGCTACTGACGCAATCAGTGCACTTCAAGAAAATAAAATTGTAGTTGGAACAGGAAATAATATGTTTGAACCTAAAAAAATTGTAACTCGTGAACAATATGCACAGTTTCTATATAATGCAATTAATTTTGTAGAAGCAAAACCTGAATTACCACCGTTTGATCTCCCTAGCTCTATGATTACAAGTGAATTTCATTACGACAGTAGTAGCTGGACAAACAGTTCACCGTTGCTAATAAATTCTGTATCTAAAGAAGCTCAAAATCTAATAACTAAAATAAACAATAATTATAATGAAGATTTCAAATACGAAAGCGTATATATCAGCGGCGGCCAGATGGGCGATGGTGAAAGGGTAGAATTACTTTCCTCTAATCCTAATTTAGGAAAGATTTATGATTATGGACAAGGGCAACTCTATTTAGTAGGTGAGAATGAAAATGATTTCATGATTACATTTATAATTGATAAAGCTACTGTAGAGTTAGCAAAAAATTGGATTACCTTAATAAATTCAGATTTAAATCTAGATAAAGAAATTAACGATATTGTTGCATTACCTTTCAAAAATTCAGGGGAGCGAGATTATCACGCATACTTAGATAAGGGTAACTACAAAATGGAGTTAGGCACAATGCTTGCATCAAATGGTTATGAAAGAATATACATAAATGTTAAAAGAAAATAATTAATAGATAAAAAAACAAGGTTTTCATTGGAAACCTTGTTTTTTTAATTCACTTTAGATATTCATAGTATCACTTATGCACATCTATCCATCCGATAAAGTAACAAGTAGCTAAACAGAAATATTTAATACATTATTGAACGGGTAGTTTACTCCAACTTATCCATTTCTACTTGGTGCCCATATTCCTCAGCTAATCCCACTTAATACGAAATAAATAAAAAAGCCGCCCAACAGGACTGTTTTTTTTAATAAAACTATTCTTTTGTAAGGGAATATTTAACATATATAGACTTCATTTACAATTAAGTAGATTCTATTTCACGCGAATATTATTATATTAATCTAAAGTTTCTGTATCTACATTTTTTTCTTTTTGTCTCATAATTTTAATTGGGAAAGGGAGGAAAAAAATGGTTCAAATCAAGGTAACACCTGAAATGCTAGAAGAAGTCGCAAATCGTGCAAGTAATACCAGAATCGCATTAGAATCTATACATAATAATTTATGTAATGAAATTGATCATTTGTGTTTTCAATGGATTGGTGCCTCTAATCAACAATTCATTCAAATGTTCAATGATGCGAGACCAAAAGCTTTTACATCTATCAATTCACTTATACAAGTGGAAGAAGATTTGAAACGAATTGCCGAAAAATTCCGCAATACAGATAATCAAGATGTTACAATGGAAAAAGGTGCAATGTGTGGACCACTATCATCAGAAAAAGAGGGTTTTGATGGTAAAAAACTAGCTAGGGATATAGCGGGTGAAATAAGTGGTGAGTATGATGTTCGTCGTGTTTGGGATGGTATTGATCCATCTACTGGCGAAAAACTTTCGGGGTGGGAACGTGCTGGAGCAGGTGTCATGGCTGTAGCCGGACTTACACCCTTTGGAAAGATAGCTAAAGTAGGAAAAGGAGTTAAAATGACTGCTAAGGCTACTGAGGCTGTAAATACAGCTAAAAAAGTACCTGTTGGGAAAGCCAGCGGGACTAAGTCAATTATTTCATCCGAAATGGAAGAGAAAATTCTTTTGGGACAGAGAAAAAATCCTAATAAAAATGAAATTATTGGAGGACATTCATCAAATATTAAAAATAGTCATCCTAATTATGCTACAGAGACGATTAAGGTCAATCCAAATGGTACGAAAGATATCAAATATACGACTCAATTCCCTGACGGGAAATTGGCTAAAATAAAAAATAGTACAATATTTCCAGATAGTTGGAGTGATACAAAGATTTTAGATAGTATAACTGATATAGGTAACTCTTCCCCGTTAGGTATTAGAGGGAGAGATGGAGCAACTTTTCATAGGGAAATTATTGACGGCGTAGAAATTGATGTAATAAAAATAGGTGACAATGTGGTTAGTGGATATCCAACAGGTCAAATTAATGCACCATTACCAGGTGGATTTACCAAATAGAGGAGGAACATAAATGTATGAAAAAGTAGATGCAGTATTATCTGAAAATAGCTCAGATAACTACTTCTATGATGATGAATTTATGTATGTACAAGAGTTGATAAGTGAATTTACTGAAAATGATTGGGATAAATTGCTTCAAAATCTAAAGGACAGAGATGATAAATATAAAATTAGATTAGTATATTGTATAGATGAAGATACTGGGATGAATGGATTCAATTTATTACTAGATTTACTCAATGCGAATGATGAATTAGCTGAATATGTAATAGACTCTTTGCGTTCTTTTAACAATGAAGAATATAAAAAAATAATCGCTTCCAACAAGAAAATAATGGATAAAGCAGAGAGTCTACTGAAAAAATCGAGTCTGCCAGTTAAAAGAATTTTAGAAGCATTTTTACAACAAAATACACAGTCTTAGTATTTATATCTTTAGAAACAGAATTGTTTAAACTAAATAAAAACGAACTCTATTATTCGATTGGCGTCAAATAATAGAGGATTGACTAGTAAGTGTATCACCTGAAATTCCCAGAAGCGTATGGCGTGAAGCTGAAGCATCTGAAATAGAGCCTTCACATTGCTTGATATTTTTTGCCGTTCTTTATAAATACTGGCTGCAAAGTGAATCTTGGCTGTAATTCAAAGCTGGTAATTTCACCTGCAGCTTGCCGTATTTTTAATCCGGAGTAATAATCGGCTTCAGCTTTACTATCAAATACATGACCGTCTAGTTTAACTTTTTTATTGTTATATTTACTCATAACTTTTCTCTTTCGCTTCACTAATTAACTGAGTGATTTTATATACAGTATTTTGTGCACATTCCATGTTTCTTCACCCCTTGAATATTTTTCAAAAATCAATACATACTATTTTCAAGCCGCTTACTCCACGGCTGGTACTTCCTTCTTTTACAGTAAGAGGCAGATTGGTTCATCACTTTTCTAATTCTTACTGTATATTTTTAAAAATATCGAAAATAATACCAACAAGCTGTTTGAACTAGCAGCTTCACTCTTCTCGCAATGGGAATGCAATTTATCACAATTAGCTAACTCATTCGACTAACTGGCAGACAACCGAAAATGTTGTCTGCTTTTTGTATGGAATTTTTCATTTTACATATACTACTTTTGAGCCTGTTGCCAATGCAAGCCATTTGGTGTTTTGAATTCCGACTAAGCTTTTTGTTGCATAGATTATTACATCTTTGACAACACTGTTTTAAAGCGCGTTTTCTGGTTATTCGTAGTTCTAATCCAGAATAATTTTTCTCCTATAAAGGACGGCAGGTACGACTGCTCGTCCTTTTTTACTTATACCGCATACTCTCCTTTTTGGTAGTTTTGCACCACTTTCCCCTCATCATCGTAGTAAGCAATTTCCCAAAAAGGATGACAGTTGTGCTTCTCAATTTCTCCATCGAACAAAACGAACAAATGAGTTTTCCAGTTTCCGACGATCGTACCCCACATGCCAGCTATATTTACTCGCATACCCATGTAAGCGAAATGCAGGTTGCGATAATTCTGCATTCTCTTGAAAGCTTTCTCTGCGCTGTACATGCGCTTGATATCAAAAACGCCTTCATTCTCGCACTTTACAAACTTCATAAATTCAACCATTGGCATTGTTAGAAATCTTGTTCTGAACTTCTGCCAGTACAGGAATCTTGCTTTTCCTTCCGTTTCCGCTACTACAAATTCTTCATTTGGCCAATGTTCGAAAATAGTTGTGAGTTTGAATTTGTAAAGGACCACCATTCTTCCACCTCTCCCTTAATTCGCAATCAACTTACGGAACAATTCTTCGTTTCTTGTGTCTAGTGCATGATCGATAAGTTGTGCTTTGGCGAGTTTTTCTAAATCATTAACTACCTGTGCTAGTTCCAATCTTTCAGTAAAAGGTATATCTGTTTCATCAGATACTTCACCTTCTAATACCTCAATGAATAACGGATATCTGAATTTATCAGCGAAGTTTAATTCAATAAAAATTGTTTCTTTTTGATTAAAACGGATCTGATCAAAAGCTTTGTCTGGATCATCAGAAACTAAATTGTTTTTATAAAATTTAAATGGTACTGTTTTTGTGCATTGCGTAGACATAAACAATGAAATTGGTTTATCGAATTTAACTCGTTCTACAAAATGAACCCTTTTTAATGCCCCTTCATTTTTCAGTAAATATTCCAAAATCCAAAGGCACTCTCTCCACTTCATTTTGTAATGCTCTTTGAACCATTCAATAAATTCACGCTTTTTCTCAACCGACACGATGCTCATGCAGTAACCCCCTTTTCCATCCTTCAAATTTTTCTATCCAAGCATTCCAATTTTCTTTTTGCGTTGCTGCTTATTTGTCCCATTATTGATCCACTCCTTTTTTCTCCGCTTGTTTTTGTTTCCCATCTAAAATTTCAACCGCATTGGTTAGAGCTGAAGGTAAAGTGATTCCAATACGACCAGCATTTACTAACAATGAAAGCAATTCATTCCCGATGAAAAAGAAAATCGTTGCTTCACGAATTACACTGTTTGTTCCCATAATTGCATCATCTTGAGTGGCTGCTGCGACCAAAAGAAAAAGCACCACCTTTTTGGCGATGCCTTTAAAACCAACTTTACTTTTTAACTCTCCATTAATTCCTGCTGCGAATACACCGGTAATATAGTCAATTGCTGCCATAATAACAAGAACTTTCAACGTTGTATCCCGTCCTCCCAAAAAGTATCCGCAGAAGCCACCGAATAAAACTATAAATGCTTTCAGTAATACATCCATACGATCCATCTTTTCACTCCTTATTTATAATAAAAAAAGAGAGACGCTTGTCCCTCTCTTAATAAGTACTTTTATTTTTATATTTTAAATCATCCCTTTTAATATTAAACCCAAAACTGACATAGTGATTGCGCTAATAATAATTCGCAAAATCCAAGTTGTATTCATGCTAATCTTTTCTAATTGCTTATTAATTGTTGCTATGTCTTTCTCATTAATTGTTGTGCGGGTTTCTAAATTACGAATATCTCGCATGATTTCTTTTTGTTCTGCTTTTAAACTATCAATTTTCACATAAACATCTTCCAATACGTTCACATCCTTTTATCATCTTAATAAAGCAATCTTTACATGATATGAGACAACCTTATTCATGGTGAATTTATCGCAGGAAATCCCATACAAAATCCGTATTTTGTGCAAAATAAAAACAGCTTACGGCTGCTCTGATTTCTCATTTATTAATTTTCGAACTAACTCTTCTAACGTTGCTATCTTGTTGTTTATTAATGTAATCTCTTATAAATAAATTATGAATCGCCTTTAAATAAGGCGATTTTTTATTTTTTAAAATCAATAACAATCACATAAAAACGTTACTATTAATCGGAAACAATAAATTTCTTAACTTGATGGTAATGGATCATTATGTTCCTTTGACGAATTACGCTTCTTTTTATGCCGTTTCTTCACTTACTCATATCTTCTATTTTATGTAACTAAGCCAAATACTTTATCGCGGTCTGGACTACGCTGTCTCGCCATCTACATTTCACCTGTCACCTCACGTTCAAGTTTTTATATTTTCATGAGTTCACTACTTATGCTGATTGCTAAATAAATTTTATTTAAAAATATTTCTCGTTTATTTGTTACGAACTTCCTTTTGGTTTGTATATAGCAATGTAAGATAAAAAAGAGCTAAGGGAGTCGGGACATGAACCTTAAAATCAAAACACCAAACGGATTTAAATCAGATTTTTACATTTCACCAGAATTTATTAGCACTATCGGATTATCCATCTTATATCTCCACCTAGCAGGAATCATTTGATTCTTACTTTTCTTTTTCGTTCGTTTGTTTTGTTAAACGCTAAATCCAATTGAGACTGCGCCTTTCAAATTATTAAGTATTAAAAATCTTAATAAAAAAGAGTGCTATAAAGATATGCACTCTTTTAAAAGGCTTTACCAATCTCGACGATCATCACGATCACGGTCATGATTACGTCTGCGACGACACTCATCACAATCGCAGTCACGTCTACAATGACAGTCGTTAAAATCGTTTCTTCTGCGTCTACGACCGCATCCGCAAAATACTAAATCATCCCAAAATCTATTGCAATCTCGAGAATGTCCAAAATTATTGTTGCATCTCATAGATATGATTCCCTCCTCTAAAAATAGAATTCATCATATTCTATGAATAAAAGTTGAAAACAGCTTGTTTACTAGCCTATGTTTTTTGTTTTACACTAATAATATTCCAATTTGCAAGTCTGCCTCGCTCCTTATCTTTCCTTAACAACAAACAAGACACCAACCAGATCATGGCAGCGTCTACGATAATTGATATTGGTCTTATCATTCGGCATCATTCCTATTTCTTAAATAAAACAGAATCAACGATTGTTAAAACTACCCAAGCTATTCCGAGAAACACTGCAATTATTGGCGTCAACCAGAAGTAGTGATACCATTTTGTGTAACTACTCATCTTCCACCATTCATGGAGTGGATTAAGCCCTATCATTTATAACAACCCTCCCCCATTTTGTTCAATAAAAAGAGAGCACCTGCGCCAGTAGATGCTCTTAATGTGATAAAGAGTTTCTTATGAGTATTGAAATAAGGTAGATACAAGCGAGTGAGCCTGTCCTACACTCTTCAATATATGTAAAGGGGCAAACGAAAAAGAGCAATCCCCTATATATAATTAAAGCACCTGTATATCAAACGTTTATATCACCAATCAACCCAGCAAATATACCAGGCTCAATAAGAAACACAAAAGCCACGACACTCACACATCGTGGCTGACTATATAAATTCAATTGGTCTTTTCGTCCTTCTTGCGGATTCTTACCGCCCTTGCCCGTTCTCCGGTAACGTTTTGATAAAGGGGCTACGCTATCCCCACACTATTCTTCTTTCAAAGAACTGTATAGATATAGAGTAATATTGATTCTGTTTTGAGAAATCCCCGGAAACGTTCCCTTTTTATCGAAAAAAAGCCCTGCATTTATGCAGGTCAAATATAAATTAGTGACTTTACTTAGATAAGATTACTGATGGATTTCATATCACTTATTCTGTTGGAGACGGAAATCTTGCAGCTTCAAAATGCGTACTATTTTCTACAGTAGAGATAACTCCAGCTACGCTACTTTGTGCAAAAACCTCGACTACATCCCCAGCATTCAATTGAATTATTGATGAAACGGCAACAACATTAGCAAAGTTTATTGGACCAAAAAAATCATTATCTATTGCAATTGCTGGATTTCCATTAACTCGAATTTCTACCCGCGCTCTATAGTTTACGTTTAGATTATTGGGAATGAACGCAATTGTTCCAATAACAGAATAAACACCTCTTGTCTTTGGTATAAAAATGGATGTTGCAGGGTTATATTCATTTGCTAAATCAAATTGTTCATTTTGGAATAAGACTTTTACAAAAGTATTTGCTGGCACAATCTGATTAACTGTGCTCACAGCTCTAAAAGCAGATGCTCTTACAAGATTGTATTGGTTATCATCAGAACAACAATTCACTTTTACATTAACCCAAGGCTTTTCATCATGTTTTTTATCACATTTGTCATAACTCTTACTACTTTTATGACAATCATGATATTTCTTTTTGTTATCCTTACAATGATCATAGTAGGAATAAGACATACTAGTTTCCCCCTTTTAAATTTATTACTACATACTATGTAAGATAGATTGAAAAGGTTTGGACGAGCTATTATTATTTTTAATAGAATTAAAAAACCCTACCAATTGGCAGGGCAGGGAAATAATATAACATGTAAAGCGGAACAACCTCATCTTAACCAATCTATACAACATTACAAAATATTAGAATCCCATTTCCGATACCTCAAAACTAAGTTTATATAATCCCCACAGCTGTAGCTATCAACTGAATATCACTTTTTTCCTTCTGATAAAACGGATCACGCTTTATCATTAATTCGTTGTACACAAACGAATCTTTAACCTTTCGATTCCCTAAGTACTTCATTTCAATTATCCTACGTTCCTCTTCATCAAGAGATGTTACAACGTCCGTTCAATTTGTTTAACACGTATCTCATGATTCTTTTCGTCACCTTTCATTTTAGGAAAAAGAACGATGCCCCCCCGCTCGAGCCAGTTCTTCTTGATTTTTCATCCGGACGCACAATGCTTTGTAGTTTTTCAGCTCCTTCACCACAAGTCTATGCATCTCCTTTTCATCGATGTCTTTAAAAAATGACAATTGATTCATACGATACGGTTCCCCTCCGTTCGATCTACTCACTTATAAACGAATTATTTTGTTTAAATTTATACAGCATCTATTAAACACATAATAATTATAATTTTTTACTAGTATACAAGCCGTATCTTTTAAAAGAAGCACAACATAGAATAAAATACAGGACAAGACTTTCAAAAAACTTGTCTGAGTTTATTCTCAAAAAAGAGGTGAACATAAATGCCTATCGTTAAGCCCTTTATAGCTGGAAGACGATTTGTAAGTACAGCAGCAACAGGGACTGTCGCTGGAGCAGATTTAACTTTTGCTAACACAGACTTCACTGATGACACTGGTGCTGTAACAACATTCCCTGCTTCTTATGCTTTTTTAACACTTTATATTAATGGCGTTATTCAAACAGGGGATACTATTACTGGTGTGACTACTACAGCTGCTACTATTGTAGGAGGAGCTGTCCTAGATGGAGGAACTCCTATCGCAATCGAATTTACAATAACGTAAATTTAGTTATCTTTTTAGAGGTTTCATTAAAAGAAACCTCTAATTTTAAAAAATGAAGTTAATTTTAGTAGCAACTACATAATGCGGTGCATATACTATTATAGGATGATTGGTATTTATACTCACTCTTGAAAAGAGCACTTATATGGTGCTCTTTTTTAGTTTTAAACTAATACAAAATGAAATTTTTACCACATAGCTAATTGTTAAATATTTTACGCTTATACATTATAATGGAATAGTTATTGTATATTGGCATTAAGAGGAGCGTCTTGATTAAGCGCTTCTCTTTTTTTATAAAATAGCGTTTTTGTTCAAAATGATGACCTTATCTATTCGGACACATTTACAAAAAAACTCATGATATGGTTAATTAGTCGATTACCTCATTACTTGACGATTACCCTTAGAAGCCCCGCAAACAATCGGGGTTTCTTTTATTAAAATAACTATTTTGTTGCATTTCCCAAGGGTTGAATTCCGAATCCTCTTTCTTTATTAAACTCCTTCATCTTTATAAAATTCTTGTAAACTCCCATATGAGTTTATAGTCATTTTCTCCCTCGCCATTGGTAAAGCTGCACTAACGCTAATAGAAATACTTATAGGTAATGCAATTTGCATTTGTTTCACCTTTTGGCTACATTTCACACAGAACTTGTCATTTGTTCCATCTTCCATGTCAATCCACTTATGTTTGCATTTCATTCTGTCCCTCTCGCCTTTAGATAATTTTCTGCGAATCGTAATTTCTGATCAATATACGAATCATTTTCTTCTCCACCACTTGCCAACCAATCTCTTACATGATTATGAATATCTTGAAGAACTACTAAAGGTAATTGTGAAGAAAGCTTATTTATTTGCTCTAAATATGTCATTTCTTTCTCTCTCCTGAATAAAACTCAAAATTCCGTCAATACTTTAGACACATGGTTATCTTTCTCCGATTTTCTTATAAAAGCAGTTAGCTTTTGCTAGCTGCTCTTTTATTTGTGACCAAGTGAAATCTTTACTAAAAATAATGAACTTTCAAAGCTACTGAATTGTAAATATAAATACACTACTATATATCTATAAAGGGGCGTTTTTATATAAATCCATATCAAAGAATATCTTTTATAATGATTATTTTAGTACCACTCCTTTTCTTAACTGTCACCCTAGTAACTGGTCGATAGGGGTTCTTCTTTTGGAGCCTACTGCCTAGTTTTATAAGTGGGATAATAGCTTTCAACTCTATAAAAAAAACACGACAGTAGAAAAAAACTTTACAAAGTGTGCCTTTACAAGGCGCTCTTTTTTACATGTACTTACCAAATAGTATTTTTATTGAATTTTCATTGACTTTACGTTGACCTTTTGTTGACTTTTTCTTCACATTTAAAAGAAACGAACATACGATATTGTATGTAGTCTCTCCGCTCATAGGGATCTACCTTTCTTATCGAAGAGCATGCTTATATGTGTGCTCTTTTTACTTACAATGAAATAACAATTTTATTTAATATCCATTTCCTCTTGCATAAGAACTACAGTTTTAAACATTACTTGCTCAAAATCTTTTTCATCCATGTATGGCTTTACAATCTCTAGAATCGCAATAACCCATTCAAATTTGTTCACATTCTCACTTATATAACTACATATAAATATTAAGTTTCTCATTTAATTAACCTAGTGTTATAATGCAAGAGATTGATAATCATATTTATCTATTAAAGAAGGGTTCTCAAATTTCAGCACCTTGACGCATACCGTTAGGGGCTGAACTACTTTGTTGCGATAAGAATGATGTAATATTTATCATTTACAATAATTTTACAATAAAACTAAAAAAGAACACCTTAAGTCGGTGCCCTTCTTGCAAATATCAACCTTTATGTAATTGAACATACAGATAAAACTAATCCCCCAAATGTAATTGCACCTAGTAATCCTAATACAAATCCAGTTATGCAAATACAATCAGCAAGACAAATGGAAGACTGCGATAATGGAACAAATGACCTACTTGTACTCGATCCATATTGTTTTATTTTCTCATAATTCATATCTAAAATTAATTGTAGACATGCTATACCTTCCTCAATAGAATGAAGAGATTCTTTTTCTAATCGATCCAATAATTTACTATTAAAAGTAATTGGAAGAGGATACCGTTTATCTAATTTCATATGTTGATAAATTAATTGTAAACGAGATAATATATTATTTTTCTTTTTTTCACATGTTACTGTGTGTTTCATTTTATTAAATTCATTTAATAACAGTGTCAATTCATCTCTGTTTCCGTATAAATCCCTTGCTATTTTTCTCTTTAGTTTGTACGAATGGATAATAGATTTAAGTTCAATCATTTTAATACACTTCCTAATAGAATTTTACTTACCTCAATATTTTAAAAATAAACAGTACTTTTAAATCTTATTTAAAATACACTCAAGTATCTTCATTTACTATCGATTAACATTACATTAATCTTACATAGTTGTAATAATTGCTTTCGCTACCCACTAACTAGAAGCAACAGATTCCTTATTTGATGGTAAAAATATAAAAAAGCAATGATTAGGTTTTAAGTCTAGTCATTGCTTTATATATCTTATCTTGATTTACAACTAAAAATCTAAATATCATTCTTTCACTTGAATGCTACATGTGTTTTTATTAAATTCTTTAATAAAAATTATATAATACTTCACTATTGGATTCCTTTTTTCTCTTATCAATATTCATATGTTACAATAGTACCAGTTGTATCAGTAGTACCATTAAAACCACTAAAACAATTAGAACAACTACCACAGCCGCCACAGCCGCCACAACCTCCACAACCTCCACAACCAAAACAACCGAAGCAACCAATACAACGGAATCCACCACAACGAAATCCACCACAGCGACCTGCACAACCTCCACAACGACCACAACCGCCACAGCGACGAGCAGCATCTTCAATATAGTAATATGGATATTGGTTTTGTTGGTCCCAATACACAATATTTCCAGATTGGTAATCATTAAGGCTTAACGCTTGTAGTTCTTGTTGAAACTTATTCATTTTCATTACCTCCGTTTATAAACTTCAACTTTTCCAATGCTTTCTTATATTTCTGTTCGTTAAATCTAAGTAGAAATAGCGCTATAAACTAAGTTCAATACGTACCCCTACAAAATATGACCTATCACTAGATAATGCACCTTGTTCATATACCTATTTTTAGGTTATTTTTTCCATAGGCTCATTTTTATAAATTGAAAAAAGACGCACTTAGATTGATGCGTCTTTTTGCGATACTTCTTTTGTGAAATCATATACATAAGTATTATCCATACCCCTACTCATTATCCAATGACATCTTCTACTTCTGTATTCACTGGCCACTTTTCTAAAGTATAAGCCATTTCCCAAAATGAATATTCATATTGACTACTAATAATAAAATGCTGTTTCATTCGCTTCCGGTCAGACTTTGTCACTTTTTCAGCGATAGTATCTAACCGTGTAATTTGCTCTTCAACTAATGTACGGAACCAATCAGATCCATAAGCAGAAATCCATTCGTTATAAATTGGCTCTTCTGGCTGACATTCTTTTAAACGCTCCCCAATTTCATAATACAACCAATAGCAAGGTAAAATTGCTGCAATGATATCGCCTAAATGTCCTTCATACGCAGCACGATACATATGTGAAGTATAAGCGTATGCAGTTGGAGCAGGGATAAAATTATCTTTCTCTTCTTGTGTTATCCCTAGTTTCTTCGCAAAGTTCTCATGTAAAGATAATTCCGCCTCGTATGTATTTTGAGCATGGTGTGCCATACGAGCTGTCGTTTCTAATTCCAGTGCTTTTGCAGCTCCTAAAGTTTGTACTCTAGCGAAGTGACTCAAATAATATGAATCTTGAAGTACGTAATAGCGAAAACTAGCTAAATCTAACGTTCCTTCACCAAGTTGTTTTACAAAAGGGTGATGAAAACTAGCTTCCCAAATTGAATCTACTTCTTGACGTAATGATTGTGAAAATGTCATTTAAATCCCTCCAATAAAGTATAAAATTTAAGTATTTACCCACAGTTATTAAATCTGTAAAATAAAAAAACTTTCTTTACAAACGTAAAGAAAGTGAAATTGACAGTATTTATTCATAAAATAGTAATGTCTTCCCACTTCCCTACGCTAGTATTAACCAGATCAGGTACTAAGAGTCTCAAATTCTCATTTGATCTCAGCCTATAATAGGCCCCCCTAGTGGATAAATATTTAATTTTCGTATTGTATTCATCATAACATACTTCATGTTACTGTCAAAAGTATTCATGATAGCGCTTCTTAAAATCCTTCTTCTTTTCTTGCTTTTAATGAAGTTTCAATAATCATATCTAATAGTTTACTATAATGAATACCAGCTGCATCTGCACTTTTCGGTAGTAAACTTGCTTGTGTCATCCCTGGTAATGTATTAACCTCCATTACATATGGAATTCCGTCCTTTACCATCATATCCACCCTTGCATAAACGCTGCATTTCAATGCTTTATAACAAGCCAGTGACGCTTTGTTTACACGTTCCTTCAATTCTCCTGGAAGTTCGATAACTTCTTCAATTGTACTAACATCATCATATTTTGCATTGTAATCAAAGAACTCAGCTGCATGTCGGATTGAAATAATAGGTAACTGTTTTCCATCAAAAATTGAACATGTAATCTCATCACCTTTTATATACTTCTCTATTACTACTTCAGAATCCCATTCAAACACAGTTTCCAGCATTGAAATTAATTCATCTTTATCATATACAATCTTTACCCCAACACTTGATCCACCAGAGTTTGGTTTTACCACTAACGGAAATCCTAACTTCTCTAATTCATCAAGATTTAGATCCGCCATTTTTGTAAGTTCAATCCAATCGGGTGTTTCTATACCTTCATAGCGTAAAATCTTTTTCGAAATATTTTTGTCCATACATATACCGCTAGATAACATATTGCTCCCGCTATATGGAATACCTAAACTTTCAAGCGTGCCTTGAACCGTCCCATCTTCTCCATATTTTCCGTGTAATGCAAGCAGCGCAAAATCAATGTCTTTCGCTTTTTCGATTAAATCCATTTTTTCATTTAACGTAATTGGTACGATTTCATATTTATTTTTATCTAAATTTGCAATCATTTCATTTCCAGTCATAATTGATACTTGTTTTTCAGAGGATACTCCCCCCATAATAACGCCAATTCTCATTTCCTCAACTCCAAATTTCAGTTTTTATTGTATCACCGATTATTTTGATTCCACGAACTATTTCTTCTTCTTTCAGACGTGAAAATCCTAATCGAAAAGTAGTCGCTCCTCCTCCATCAGAATAAAAAACATCTCCTGGAGAAAATGTAACCCCTTGCTCATAACACTTTTGTAAAAGTGTGCGGGCATGAATTTTTTCTTCTAACTCTATAAATAAATGAAGTCCACCATCACCGGTCATTCTTTGAAACGGAATGTACTCGTTACACGCCCCAACAGCTAATTCATATTTCTTCTTATAAACTGATCTTGCCTTTTTTAAATATTTTTCAAAATATCCTTCATGTAAATATTGAAATAGAACAGCTTGATCTAACGTAGATGTGTGAATCGTTCTTGCTCTTTTTACACTTTCTAAATGATGAATCAGTTCTTTATCGGCGATGATCCAGCCTACACGTAAACCAGGGAAAAGTACCTTTGAAAAGCTACTAATATAAATTACATTATTACCAGCGCCAGCAAAAGTTAATAATGGTGCTAAGTGTGAACCTGAATAACGTAGCTCTTCATTAAATCCATCTTCTATAATAGGAACCTTATATTTGGAGAATAATCTCATCAGTTCCGTTCTTTTCTCCGAACTCGTAACAATACCGGTTGGATTATGATAGGAAGGAATTAAATATGCGAAATCAAACTCTTTTTCACGCAAACTTTTTTCTACTTCGTTCGTATCGATGCCATCTTCATTCATATTAATTCCGTGAACTTCAAGTCCATGTAAACGGAAAAGCTTCAATGCAGCATGGTGAGTTGGATTCTCACAAATAACCCGCCCTGATTTCTTCGATAACGAGGATAGCACGATGTCTAATCCTTCTGTAAATCCATTTGTAATTAAAATATCTTTGTTCGAAATATCTACACCTTTCATTTCCATATAATGAAGTAGATAATTCATTAAAGGTCTATAACCTTTTGCGTATCCGTAGTTTAATACGACATCCCCTTCAATGGACATACGAGTAAGAAAAGCTCTTTTGAAATTTTCCACATCAAATAGCTTTTCGTCCGGAGCAATGCTATTAAAAACAATCATTCCTTTTTCCCAGCGAACACCATGTTTCATTAAATCTAATTCATCCGCTAATAAGGTAACTGTATTAAGTTTATGTTTCCAATCTATTTCAACAGACGAAGTGTTCGATATATCAACCTTCGCTACAAAATTCCCTTTCCCTTTAACTGCATAAATGAGTCCTTCTTGCTCTAAATCCGCATAAGCAGCGAGTACAGTATTTCTGCTCACACTTAGTAATTCACTTAGTTCCCTAGTTGAAGGGATTTTTTGATCCCCGAGCAAATGACCTTTCATAATCATCTTTTTCAAATAATCTTTCAATTGAATATAAACGGGACGATCTTTCACAACTTTAAAATCTTTAAACAATTCCTTACCCCCTGCAATCATTTTTGCATATTTATTTCATTCTCAAAAGGTCCACTACATATGTATTTTTTATAAAGGGCGGTACGGTCTTATAAAGTGGAACTTTAATCAATGGGGCTGATTATCACCCACTGATTATTATCCCTTAGTAACAGGCATTTTACTGCCTATTACTAAGGGATAAATCTTTGCGGTATAAGTTAATTACATCTTTTAAAGCTGCTGCTGCGGCCCCACGTGGATTGGAAGCACCACCAATTGTAGTAACTTGCCCCATCGTATCTGTAAAGAACGTAATTCCTTTTTCTGTTCCATTTACTTTTGCTAGTGGATGATCTTTATCTATTTCGTACGGTTCCACATGAAGAGCCACTTTACCATCCTTATCCTTATATGCTGAAGCTATTAATTTAATATATTTATTTTGTTCTTTAGCATTTCGAATTTGTTGTTTTGTAACATGTTCAATACCCTTTATATGTATATCAGTAAGCGTATTTTCTGTTCCCATTAAACTGTTTGTCAAAAGTAACAATTTACACGCACTATCAGAACCACTTACATCTAATATTGGGTTCGTTTCAGCAATTCCTTTACTTTGCGCTTCTTTCAGTGCTTCTTCAAACGTAATATCTTCCTCATTCATTTTCGAAAGGATATAATTTGTAGTCCCGTTTAATATTCCTTCTATTTTTTCAATATGGCAACCAGCTAAACTAAATTGACCAATATCAAGTGTCGGTAATGCCGCCGCAGTTGCACCACTATATCGAATTCGTACATTTGCGATTTTTGCTGCTTCATTTATTTCTCTCCAGTTTGTAACGAGTGCGCCTTTTGAAATTGCTACAATATCCATATGGTTCTCAATCGCTTGTTTTATATATTGTTTTCCTGGATTTCCATCTTTAAGGTTTGTAACTGTTGATTCTACTAATACAGTTCCACTTATGCTAGTTGTTGCTCGTTCCTCTGGATGATGTTCAATGTATTCTTCAATTGCAGCGCTACCGCCACCATACATTAATAAGTGATGAATAGATAATCCATCCTCATTATGTATTGCAACATTTCTACCTAATACAGCGCTTACCACTAAATCTATTCCATATGATTCATTTATATATAAATATTTTTCATTTAATAATTTTATAAACTCTCTTCCTACTGTCCCATATCCAGATAATACAACTTGAACTTTCATAATATCCCCCCATATTTTTCTACCATATCCCTCTTTCAATATAATATAAAGCGCCCTCGAATTCCATCGAGAGCGCTTTATTATTACCTATTTCGGTAATCTTGATAATTTTTCTGCAATTGTTCTATAAAACTCTTGAATGCTAGAAAAACCTAACGTATCTGAAACACTAAGTCCTACCATATCGAGATGGTCCCAATTTGCTTTTGTTTCAATATGATTCCATTTCCCAATCTGTAAATGCTCATTACTATTTACAATAGCATTAGATGAGGGCGCGACCATAGAATTTGTATTTACTACACCGTCATTTTGCCACCAAGAAGTATCAATTAATGGTCGATTTTCTTCATATCTTGCATAGGAACCTAAGAAAAACGCATTACCCATTAACACCTTATTCATCGTTATATGAGGTAGATGTAAACCTGTTATAGGTGCCGCTTGTGATGCATGACCACTATATGATAAGTAATACACATCTGATTGCGTTTTTACCCAATTATTAAGCTCCTTTGCACCATCTGTACTTAAATCCCATTGACTTATATCTTTTGTATCTTCCCAAAGTGAACTATTTACAATACGATCAGTATATTGGAAAAAAGACTCTCCAGTATTCTTTTTTAACCCCCATTGATCCAATTTAAAATCATATAACGATAAATTATTATTCCCTCCAAAACTTGCAGCTGTAATGAGTAAATCTTTAACGAACGGTAGTAGAAGACTACCATCCGCAAGTGTCGTGCCATTGTGAGGAGTTGCTAATGTTGTCACACTATGAACATATGATTTCTTGCCCTCAAATAGTGGTGATATATTCGTGTTCGGATGATTTTTCACATGATTTTTTTCTTCAAAACTACCTTCTTTTAATAGCTGTACTAATGTTCTAATTGTTTGTCCGCCCATGCTATGCCCAACTAAATGAACTTTATTTGTTTCACTCCAATTCGGTGCAAAACCACTATAAGTTCTACCAAAACGATTATGTCCATGTTTCTCAGCATGTGCGGCACCGTAGTCTACTGTACCTCCATTAATTTGCGCATATAATTCACATGCACGATCCCAGTTACTAGAAACTGGTCCAACAGCAGCAGTATGTACTGTATAGCCACTTCTTTTTAAATCTTCTTGTATATCATGAACACCACCCCAATATTTAACCCCTAACATTTCCTCTCTACCCCACCCAGCAAATCCATTCACTAATATGATAGGATAATCATTTTGTTGTTTCTCTTCAGCGTAAGTTATTTTTGCTGCGAATAAAAACACAGTCCCTATTGCGAATAAACATATTTTTAAAAATAATTTCCCCATGCTTCCTCCCCCTAATAAAACGTTTACATTTCCCTATTAAAAATGAGTTCTTAACTTAAACATAATGTAAAGTATTTTATATACATTGTATATAGAGAAAACATACACAAATGTTGATAAATATTAATTCAAGTGAGGAATTACTTTTTACAATATAACTTGTAAATCTAATTATTTAAATTTATAATTAAATATAGGTTCCTTATATTAAATAGCTTTAATAATTATAAGAAAACTAATTTTATTACTTAAGGAGGAGGAAAAGGCATGCAAATCGGATTAAATATTCATACGTTATCTCAACCTACTAAAATAACTCCATCTAATCTTGAGCATAATACTATCTCTTCTACTAAACTTGAAGATAAAAAATCAAATGATCCCATCAAATTTGATATTCGTTCATCTGAAAAAGAAATGAAACAACCTGAGCATAAATTTAACGAATTAGATTTATGGAAGATGTTAAAAGATAAAGGTGTTCCTTTATGGATCATACTTGAAATGCTACAAAGGTCTCGTAAGGAAAAAGAATCTCAAAATAATTCAGTTCAAAATTCAAATGCGATTGAAGAACCGAGCGAGACGCGATTAAATGAAGTAATGTAAACTATGTTATCTAAATGGTCTAAAATTAAAAAGAGTTCAGGGCTGATAAAATTCCTATCAACCTTGAACTCTTTTTTATGATTTTTCTCCAATCGTGACAAATTGAACTGATACTTCTTCCTCAAAATCTTTAATTAACTTTCTTACTTTTACATATTCATTAGTCAATGTATTATCTGTCGACATTTTAGGTTTTTCGTCACCTAAAGATTCTTTCAGATGAAGAAGTTGCATTTTTGTTTCATTTGCCTGTATTTCTTTATATACACTATTGCTCGCCACAATTACATACCATAGTGTTCCATAATTTCGATTATTACCAAGCCAAGCATCACTATCATATGTAACTGGTATCACTTTTCCTTCTATTTCAATACTTTTTATATTCTTTTCTTCTTCATTTATAAATAATAGTGAACTTTCTTTTGGAAAACTCGGTAACGTATCTAAAGGTTTAGAATGAGATGAATGATCTCTTTTACGAAAAATTTTTGCTTTAATCATCGCTTTTGCAGTAGATGCATTTAATATCAAAACCCTTTTTTGGTCAAATCTACCTGTTTTCACCGAAAAAACTTCATGTTCTTTCGTATTTTCCTTATAACGATTCATAATTGTTGAAGTATGATTCTCATCTCCAATGATTAATACGCCGTTAGCTGGAAATCTGTTTTCATTTTTAGAGCATGCACTTAAACTTATTAAAATTAATATACTTAATATGAAAATAGAGAGTGGTTTTTTCATCACAGTTCCTTTCATAACTCAAATTGTTTTTTTACATGCTTTTCTACAATCTTACTTGCTGATATTCTCTACTGTTCCATAGTTTTATAAAGCTTTTGTAAGTAACGCCAACGAGTTATAAAGAAATATAAAACTTGTATACATATAAATGAAATTAAAATTATGATAGAGCTATTCATAATAGAAAAATCGACTAATTGTTGTAATGCCATATAAGCGACCACAGTATGAATCACTGCAACTATAATCGGTAAGAAGAACATTAATACTAATTGTCTTGTTACAACTTTTTTCAACTCTCGTTTACTTAATCCCATTTTCGAAATCATCTTATATTGCTGCTGATCGCGGTCCAAATCAGTATATAACCGGAAATAAATAAAACTAGCAGCGAAAGTAAAGAAGACGATTCCAACTAAAACACTTGCCATAAGTAATAACCCATTCGTTTGTTTTGCACTTAACAACTCTATAGTTAGTGCTCTAAATTCAAAATGTATGTCTCTAGGATCTTGATCGAATATGTCACTTAATTGGTTTGAAATCTCTTTCGTTTTTATCCAATCATCTACAACAAATCCATAAGTTCGATATTGAATAATATTTTCAAAATCTAGATTACTATTAAGCGGAATTTCATCATACACATGATCTTGAATCGCAATATTAATCCCTTCCGTATCGTGTGGCAAAACTAAATTATCTACAGTTTTTTTCACATGAAATGTCTTTGTCCAATCGCCTTGAATGACTTCAATATTCTTTTTATAATCACCATTTTTAAACTCTTGTTTTTGTGATACGACTCCAGGGATTAATAACATTTCATCTTCTTTTTCAATCGTTTCTTGTTGGTACCCGAGTGCTCTCGCAAGTTCGTTATATTCACTTAACTTCATTACATTTACATTACTTTCTGTATAAATATCTGAAGTGGAAGCCATTCGATATGGAATATTAGAATCAGCAAGATGTTTTTTTATAATCGAGAGATGTTTATCCGTTATTTTATTTTTATCAGGAGCTGTATACAGAAATGTATACGGGTTTGTCATCCTTACCAAATCTTTGTTTCCAAGAGCTGCTGTCGTGCCAATTGCTGTAAAAGCAACTGCTGAAATAATAGATACTATAAAAAACATTGTTGCATTATCTTTCATACGGTATATTAATTCTGAAAATGTTAATATATTGGTTCTCTTTAAAAAGAAAGATTCACTCCTTTTCACAAGATGCAATATATAAACGCTACACTGTGTATATAAAAAGTACGTTCCTATAATTACTAGGAGAACACCCATTCCGAGCGTAATAAAACTATAACTTGGGATAAAGCGAAATACTAAAATATAGCCATATCCTATACTAAATAAAGAAAAAATTGATAATAAAATTGACGATTTCGGTTCAGGCTTTGGCTTTTCCCCTGCTTGAATAAGTTCCACAAGTTCTGTTACTTTTATCATTTTAAAAGTAACTAGCGAAACAATTAAAAATAAGAATAGAAACGTGATGCCAGTTAATAATACCGCCTTTACTGGTATATAAAAAGGTAAGCCGTTACTAATCATTAATACACTGGCACTTATTAATAAAACTAGTTTAGAAAATATAAGTCCAATAAGAACCCCTATACAAATTGAACCAAGTCCAATTAACATATTTTCAATTAACAATAACTTCTTAAGCTGTCTCATTGACATACCTTGCATCATTAAAATGCCAAATTCTTTCTTACGCGTTTTTAAAAACGAACTCACTGAATATAGAATGAAGAAGAATGAAAAGACAAAAATCAAACCTTGAGAAACTTCAAATCCTAATGTACCAAATGTACTTATTGTTTTACTTGTCGATTTCAACTCCCCCTGTAAATCAGGATGGAATAATAAAAGAGCATACGTAAAGAAAATCATTATAGAAAATGCACTACTTAAAAAATGGGCAGCATATGTACGCTTATTACGAAAAATATTATTAAATGCGAATTGACGAAAAGTCATGCCTTTTCCCTCCTAACAAAGAAAGGACATCCATAATCTTTTGATAAAATGCTTGCCTGCTTTCACCACGATAAATTTCGTTATATAGTTGACCATCTTTAATAAAAATTACTCGGCTGCAAAAACTCGCTGCATACGGATCATGAGTCACTAACATCATCGTAGCTTTTTCTTCCTTATTTAGAGTATCTAACATCTCCATTACATCATTTGAAGATTTAGAATCTAAATTCCCTGTTGGTTCATCTGCGAGTAATAATTGCGGCTTATGAACAATTGCACGAGCAATTGCTGTTCTTTGAGCTTGGCCTCCTGATATTTCAAACGTTCTTTTATTCAATATATCTGTAATATTTAATTTCTCTGCGATTTCTTGTACGCATTTGTTCATTTCTTGCACAGAAACGCCATCTAATGTCATCGGCAATACGATATTTTCCTTCACTGTAAGCGTGCTAAGTAAATTAAATGATTGGAAAACAAATCCTAATTGTTTCCTACGGAATAAAGCTAAATCTTCTGATGATAACTGGAAAGGATTTGTACCGTTTATTACTATTTCTCCTGAGGACGGAGAATCGATAGTAGATACCATATTTAATAATGTAGTTTTCCCGCTACCAGATGGACCCATAATCCCTACAAATTCGCCTTCTTGAATCGATAAATCAATATCTACTAATGCTTTAAAAGGTATTTTCCCTTTATATACTTTACTAATATTTTTCGCATGTAAAATTTCCATTTCTATTCTCCCTTCATTTGCACTTCTCACAATAGAGTGTAAATGAATTCTCTTATAGCTCATATTGATTCATCTTTCATTTATCTTACACGCTTGTAAGATTTCTAAAAAAACTGATAATAATACTATATACAAATTAAAATTAACGCATAACTATCTTATAATAATTGTATAGTGATAGGAAATACAATTGTATATCAAACCTTTATTATAAAAATGAGAAAAGACCGATTGCTTTATCGGTCTTTTCCTTCCCAAAATTATATTTTTAACTAACGCTTTTAATTGAAATGTTTTTGCGTCACCATTTTAATTCTTTTTCACTTTATAATACCCTCTACAAAAAATTGATTGCTTCGGTTTGATCGCAATTAACAAAGAATTGTATATGTCTGAAGCAGAAATTATTGCGTTTATCCAACATACAAATAATAAGATTGACCTAAAATTGCCTGATACAAAAGATGATATAATGCCAGGAATGACCGATAGTACAATAATAGGTAAACTCATAAAGATCCAAAAACGCGTTTTGGATAGAATTGCATTTGTATTTAGCCAAAAAAATATTCCGCTGCAAGTTAAGCTAATATCCCCCATTTTATTTATAACAATAACGTGTAGATATTCATGAATGATGAAGACTAAAATACCTAAAATGATAAGATAAAATATATTAATATGAGTGAAACTTGCTCCAAAATAATACGGTATTAGAAAAATAATGATTTGAAGTACATATACAAACTTCATATAATATTTTCGGTGCCAATCATTTTGTATAAAAGGAGTCCATTCTGACAAATCCATACTTATTTGTGGTAAGTAACGAAACCAAAGTATAATAAGCTTTCTCCTCCCTTGTTTAAACTATTTCATACTTTTAAAAAATGTAATCCACTAACACTTAACCGTTAATTTTAGATACAAACTCCTTTATGCTTTTATTAAAGCTTAAGGTAATTCATTTACAGAATTATTAGAGTGAAAATTTAGTGTTTTCACAAATAAACACTTTCGACAAAATATTCCAAATCCCTTTTCAAATATGTTGTTTATAAAATGGTTCTTGCATGTACAACTTAATACATCTGTTTTCGGTGAAAAGCACACAATGCAAAAAAGCTTAGAACTTTAGCTCTAAGCTTTTTAATGATTTCATTACATTTTCGCTCCTTTTAAAGAGCGCTATTTTTTATCCATTCGGATTTACTCAATACATAATGATTATAAATTTGATTTTCTATCATCTGTTGACCCAAATAAGTAAATCTACATTTTTCAATGACCTTATTTGATGGTGCGTTGTTTATTAATGCAATTGCGTTAAGGACATCCACATTTGTATTTTTAAACAAATAGTCAATCAGTCCTTTAGTTGCTTTCGTTGCATATCCATTATTATGATATTCACTTGAAACAGCATACATAATTTCTCTATTCGGTGCAGGAAGCTCATCTTTCATACTTGTGCAGCACCATCCAACAAATTCATTTGTCGTTTTCTTAAATATTCCTAGTCTTAATATGTGATCATCTATGTTAGTCGTAGTTCTCACTGCATTAAGAAATGCTTTATTTTCTGGTATTTCATAATTTGTAACCCAATTAACTCGTTGTTCTTTCGTTGATTTCCAGTCCGGTAAAAACTTTTCTATGTCCGGTTGATTTGCTATTTTATAAATACTTTCTGCATCTTTGACCGTAAACTCTTGTAGGTATATATCACCACAATCTATTTTAAATAGCTTAGTCAAACCCTCTTCTCCCATGTCTAATCCCCCTTACTTACGTTAAAGCGCCTTAATCTGCTTCGTAAGTTCCATAAACCGTTCATCTAGTTCTTTATATTCTTTGTCTTTAGGAGTTAAAAAGCTTAATTTCCCTAATACTTCTTGTCTTTCTGTTTCTAACGTTAAACGTAGCTCTTCAATTTCATCTCTTGTTTTCGTAGGTTCTTCGAGCTGCTTTTGTATCGTATTGTTTACAAACACAAGTTTTGCCGTAGTTGTTTTCTCCAAAAAATATCGATCGTGAGAAACGATAACAAGTGTTCCATTATACTCAGCTAATGTGTTTTCAAGCTGTTCACGTGATGGCAGATCAAGGTGATTCGTCGGTTCATCTAAAATAAGTACATCTTTTTCATCTAAAATATAAGCCATAAGCTTACATTTTACTCGTTCCCCCATACTCATATACTCAATCGGCTCTTTCCATTGAGAAGCTTGAAAACCTAAATGTTTCATTAAATTTTGAACTTTCCCTCTTTCTTCAAATGACTCTTTATAAAATAAATCTTCTGGTGTTTTATCAAGTGGTAAATCAAATACTTCTTGTGTTAAATAACCAATGTTTGCTGATGGTGAAATCCATACTTCTCCTTCAGCAGTTTCTGTTCCCATAATCATCTTTAGTAACGTTGTTTTCCCACTACCATTCGGTCCAATAATCGCAACCTTCTCACCGTGCTGAATTGTAAAATTAACGTTTTCAAATAATGTTCGTTTATTAAATTCTTTCCGCAATTGTTTTACTTCTAAGAAACGTTTTCCTACTTTTTTACTCGCTTGAATAGAAAATTCAACTGAATAATCTTCTTTCACACGTTCTACTTTCGTTTTCTCTAGCTCTTTTTCAAGACGTTTTCGTTTCGATTTAACTTGCGCGTCCATTCGCTTCGCCTTTACACGATAAAATTCTTTAACACCTTCTTGTTTTGTAGACTGCGCATGTGCCTTTTGTGACCATGAACTTAATTCTTTTATATGTGTTTCTACTTGTTCTATTTTCTTTTGTTGTTTTTCATATTCACGCTGTTGCTTCATTCTTTTATGTTCACGTGCTTTCATATAACTCGTATAATTCCCGCTATGATCAATTAATTTCTTATCCTCAATTGACCATATTCTAGTCGCAACAACATCTAAAAAATATCGATCATGTGATACGACGATAACTGTACCTTTCATATTTTTTATTTGTTTAATAAGAAATTCCGTACTCATCTCATCTAGATGATTTGTCGGTTCGTCTAATATTAAGACATTAGGATTTTGGGCAAACCCTTTTGCTAATCGAACTTTTAGCTTTTCACCACCACTTAAAGTAAGGAAATCATTCGTTGGCACGCCCCATTTCGCAAGTAGTTCTGCTTCTTTTGCAATCATATCCTTGCTAACGAAAGATTCTTTTTCTTGTTCAACATATGCAGTTGTCATATTCATTTGAAGCCATTCAACAGTACCTTTTGACGGTTCAATCTTCCCATTTATTAATTGAAGTAATGTTGATTTACCAGCCCCGTTTTTACCAATTAATCCGATAACATCCCCTTGTTTTACTGTCACATTCATTTTCTCTAACAAAGTATTTTCCTTTATTTCAACATAAACATCATTTAATTTTAATAGTTCTTTCATAATACCGATCCCTTTCATTAAGGGAGAATAAAAAAATCCTCCCAAATAAATTTGGCAGGATTAGTCGTTAAAATATTTATACCCAAATAAGCTATTACACAACATAAATAGCAATACCGTTGTATGGAAATTGGGCAGACTAATCCTATTTTTTAGAAATTGAAATTTATTGAATTTCAACATTTAAAAATAAGATTAGTTAATCATCGTCCACCCATCATTCCTTTCCGTCGTTAGTAACCATATTGTACCATGATAGTACTGTATGAGTAAATGCAATTATATGTGCTATTATAAAGTTTGCTTTCTTCAAGGGCTATTTATCATTTCTTAAATTCATTTTGAACAAACAGCATTTATTGTACTACTTGCTTTATATTTCCCCAAAAAGTAAAACCCTAAGTACCCCCTCTTATATAATTTTTATATAAATTTATGATTAATTATATGTTATTCGTTATCCAATAATATCTTATTGTTTTTCGATAAATTTTTATTGATTACTCTCCTATAATAAGATATTATATGTTTACAGAAAATATTAATATAAGGATTGAATTTATGGACAAAACATTAAAAATTACAAATTCAAATATTATTTTAAGGATCGTTCTCATCCCGATTATAGTAGGAGTAATTGTTGGTATACTAACTAAATTGGGGCAAGGTATACTTCCAGGAAATTGGAATTCATTAGTTAACCTAGGAAGCGTTTGGTTAGTTCCATCCTTTTTCGTGGCTAGCTTGAGTTATTCTAAACGTACAGCTATACTTTCTGGCATCCTTGCGCTACTCGGCATGATATTAGGCTACTATGGTTATGCAATAGTTATTAAAAATGTAGCTCACTCTATTTATTTTATATCTGTATGGATTGTATGTGCATGTATAGGAGGAACTATCTTTGGAATTGCAGGTTTTCTATGGAAAGATACTACAAATCCACTTCATAAATTCGGAAGCGCGCTTATTAGTGGAGTTTTTGTAACAGATGGACTTCACATTCTTTTACATTTTGAAGACTATAGTCACATGTTACCTGTTGGATATACCGAAGTGATAGTCGGGATTATCTTGATTCTTGTATTAGAACGCTCTAATGCTAATCGAATTTCTTCTTTCTTAATGATGGTTCCTATCACTATTTTAGGATTAATTGGATATAAATTATTAAGTTTGTTTGCTTAATATCATGGAAAAACAAAAGACTCATTCTATTATAATCCATAATACATATCACGAATTCAAACATTATACTTATTAATGTTGATACACTTATTCATAGGATGGATTCATGAAGCTGTCTCTTTCAAAGAGATGGCTTTTTTCTTACAAAAACTATTCATCAGCTTTATATTAAATCCTTCTAATTTAACAATCGTATTTATTAGTGTGTCATTATACATACTAATATGATCTTTTACCATTTCATATACTCGATATAAAGTGAAACCTTAATAGATAGTTAATCCCCCACCTAACTTCTTTGCTTTCGCTGAATTTTGAAGTGGGGTCTTACTGCCCATTAAAGCGGGATAAAATAAGGCTAAAAAACTTATCTTCAAAGTTCTTTAGCCTAAATCACTTATTTACACATTAATAAATATAATTCGTACAACCGTACCTTTACCAACTTCTGAATGGATTTCTACACTATGTCCTAATTGTTTTGTAATTTCATATACAAGATATAGCCCCATTCCAGTTGACTCTTTAAAATCTCTACCATTTTCCCCTGTAAAGAAAGGTTTAAATACTCTAGGTAAATCTTGCTTCGGTATCCCTACGCCATTATCGGCAATTTCAAGTATAACGTTATTATCTTCCTTACAAGCTTTCACTTTAATCTTTTCTCTACTACCTGAAGAATATTTAATTGCATTCGATAGTATTTGTCCAATTAAAAATTGTAACCATTTCGCATCACTTTCTACAATAATGTCTTTATCGATTTTAAGCTCTGGATACACAAAATTTCGGATAAAGAAGCGTTTATGTTCATGAACAGAATCATTCACTATTTTATGTAGTTGTACTCTTTCTACATAAAAATCTTGCGTAAATGCTTCTAAACGTGCGACATATAGAGCCATCTCTAATCCCTTTTTTAGCCTATCTGTTTCCTCATTAATACTTTCAAACCGCGGATCGACTTCATCTTGTGTAATTAATTCTATTACAGATAAAGGTGTTTTCATTTGATGTATCCACTGGTTCATAAAGGTTAAATGATCATTATTTTTTCTCTCTTGTATTTGCAGCTGATTTTGATAATGTCGATATTGCACCTCAAGTAAGTCCTGAAGTGCAGTAGATAAAACTGCAAAATCTGATTTTTGAACAGAATCATCCAAAGAATGCATCGGATTTGCTAATCTTTCATAGAACGTACGATGAGTAAAGTAACGAAATACTAAATAACCTACCATAAAAAAGACGCCTAAAAACATTGCATATAATGCCGTTGCAATATGTTTATGCCCGTCAAACCAATATACAAGAAATATGACTAGTAGCTGAATTATTGTAAAACAAATGAGCGGTATATGATCACGAATAAATAATTTTATCATTTCTCTATACCATTATCCCAAGTAATATGTAATCTATAACCGACACTACGAATCGTTTCAATTGCATCTTCAATCTGTAATGTTTTTAACTTTTTACGCACACGAGTTGTATTTACACTCAATGTATTATCATCAACATAAGATTCACTATCCCATAATTTATTTAATAACACTTCTCTACCCACAACACGCGGATAATTTTTCATTAACATTTCTAATAAAATAGCTTCATTTCTCGTTATATCAATTTCTTGATTCTTAAGCTTCAATACAAGCCTTTCGGGATATAAACAAAGACCTTGTTGCTCAACCATCCGTTCTTCTACTTTTGGTGCATAATCTCCGTAAGCACGTCTTAAATGACTACGAATTTTAGCCATTACAACTTCGTAATGGAATGGCTTTGAAATGAAATCATCGCCACCGTTTTCTAGCGCCATAACTTGATCCATTGTGCCTTCACGAGCCGAAATAAATAATATCGGACATGTAGAAACTCCTCGAATTTGACGACACCAATAGTACCCATCAAAACTTGGTAAATTAATATCTAATAAAACTAACTCTGGTTGTTCTTCTAAAAAAATGTTTAATACATTTTGAAAATCCGATACAATAATTCCTTCATACCCGTATTTCGCGACATGTGTTGATAATAGTTCTGCAATTTTCATATCGTCTTCTACAATCATAATTTTAACCATGTGTTTACTCCTTTTTCGATCCACAATCTTATATTCAATTATATAAAATAAATACTACCTTTTTTTATATAATCCGTAAATCAAAAAAGGATACTTTTATACAAAAGCATCCTTCTGTTATTATTCTTATTTAATATGAAATTCACTCAAAGTAAACCCCAGTTTCTCCACATAATTCATACCTAATTCCATCCGAGCAGTCTTCAGCGGATCCACAACTTGGCATACTTTTAAATCACCGGCAGCTGATAATAAAAGTGTTGCATCATCTTTAGACATTTCTAATTCTTCATGTAAAAATGTCACCATATTACGTACAGCGCGATTCGCTGCATCATCTAACAATTTCTCTGAAGCAATCGTCATAAGTTTTTCTTTTTGGATCGCCATTGGTAGTGGCCATTTCTTTCCTTTTATAATCTGAACAGTTACCGTCACCTCACCAGCAACCTCTACTCCACTAACACCAATTTCACCATCACCCATCGCTGCGTGTAAATCGCCTAATGCTAATAGAGCACCAGGAACATTTACAGGTAATAATAATGTTGTCCCTTCTTTTATTTCTTTACAATCCATATTCCCGCCGTGATCATGCGGTGTGCCACATGAAATGCTCTCTTCTTTCGGCGCAGTACCAATTACACCAATCATTGGATTAATCGGGATTTGCAGTTCATTTGAAAATAAAACATGTTCATTATGTATCGGGACAATTTTCACGGTATTTTCATTTAGCTCTTCACCCATTACACCAAGATTCGTACCTGTAGTTAAAACACCTTGCTCTGCAATTTTTATCTTTTCAATCTTAACAACTAATATATCACCAGGTTCTGCACCAATGATATATACAGGTCCAGTCGCTGGATTAATTCGGTTCCAATCTAATTCTTGAAACGCAACATCTTCAGAATCAATTTGATTTTCAAAGCAATCATATGTTTCAAATACAAGACGACTCCCAATTTCTACTTCCATACATGGTTTGTTTTCTGGTGACATTGCGTAAATAATATGGTCTTTATGAATTCGATACATTTTATCTCTCCCCTTTTATATTAGTCTACAATTACTAATTAGCTTTTTTCACAAAAGCTCCTTTGAAAAATTAATAAATTTACATATAGAAAAGCACCTAGCTTATTTTCATACATACACTCTTTACTAAAACAGGTAAAGAAAGGTGGTAGCACTATGCCCCTTATTCCATATAACGAAAGCGATGTTGATTTACTAGCTCGTTTAATTCGTGCTGAAGCTGAAGGAGAAGGTCGACAAGGTGAACAACTTGTTGGTTGCGTAGTAGTAAATCGTGTATTTTGTGATTGCTTAGATTTTAAACAACTTCGAACTGTACGTGATGCAGTATATCAAAGCCCTGGCGGATTTGAAGCAGTGCAATACGGATATTTTTATCAACGCGCGCGTGATTCAGAAAAAGACATCGCAAGAAAAGTTTTACAAGGTGAATGGCGCTGGCCAGCACGTTGGGCTCTTTGGTATTTCCGTCCAGTTGGTGTTTGTCCACCTGAATGGTATAACCAGCCATTTGTCGGGCAATTTAAAAGCCATTGTTTTTATGAACCACGTGGTGATGAATGTCCGAAAATGTATTCACGGTAGCAAAATATGAAACGCAAGTACTTAGCTTAGATCTCTGAGTACTTGCGTTTCCTTTATTTTTTAGAAATCTAATAATGTGATGAATTTTTCAATGCCTACTACATGTATTAATAACGGTATACGTGGGCCGCTAGACTGATTTATAATGAGCCTATATATAATAATAAATAATTGTTTTTGATTTTCTTTCATTATTTTTTTATTTTCATGATGACAAATCGAATACAATTGTTCCATTAAGTTAGAGTAATCTTTGTTAGAACGAAGAAGTATGGTGCAAGCTTCTACTAGCCACTCTTTCTGCTTTTCATCTATTGTGTTGTAAAACTCTATATTTCTCTCTTGATTTACAGCAATTAATTTTTCAGTTTGAAAGTTTCTAACCCAATACTCTGCACGTTTGCTTATCGCTATCATATCCTCTAATGCATAATTCCTATCTATTTTTTCTAATATACCTTGTAAAATAGATGAATCAAAATTTAATAGCGGTAACGTTCCTGCTACTTGATTAAATTTCGGATATTCTTTAATTCTGCTATCAACTCTAGAAAGTTTAATTGCATCAAATAAATCTTCATTTTTGAGCGTTTTATTCTCATAACTTTCTTTCAATCGTTCATATTCTGTATAATTGCGAATCACATCTTCATCAAGACCGATATGAAAAGCTGCGTTTGGTCTATATTTAGCAAACATAAAAAGAATTACTTCTGGTAAATATACTTTTAACAAATCATTAGGTGTAATACTATTCCCTGAAGAACTTGACATTTTTTCATGATTCCCTTTAATTCTAATGAAATCATAAGCAACATAATGAGGAGCTTCACGATTAAATATTTTCATTGCAATTTCCTTTGATACATTATAACTACCCGTTTCCGAAGAATGATCTCTTCCGCCCGGTTCAAAAATAACATCCTCTATCATCCATCTCATCGGCCAATCGATTTTCCAATTCAGTTTCATTTTATTTGTATTTAATACCGATAATTCAGTTTGATTTCCGCATTCACATTTATATCGTACTGTTTTTAATACTTCATCAAAATGTGTAATCGTTGTTGCATCTTTCCCGCATTTCTCACAATATAATGTGACTGGATAAAAGCTCTCTCGCTCTTCTTCACTACACTCTCCTATTTTAAAACTCATTAAAATATCATATATTTCTTTTCTTTTATATAAAGCCTCTAATATGTTTTTGTTATATCTTCCACTTCTATATTCAGCATGTTGATATATGAATTCCACTTCACCCCCAAATACTTGAAGCGATTTCTCAAACTCTTTTTCAAAATGCTCTGCATAGGAGTTATGACAGCCATATGGATCTGGAATATCACAGTATGGCATACCAATATATTTTGCAAAAGATGGATCAATATTTTTAGGAACTTTTCTAAACCTATTATAATCATCCCATGAAAATATAAAACGAGTCTTTTTCCCTAAATCTTGAAGTGCTCTTACAACGAAATAAGTCGTTATTATTTCGCGAAAGTTCCCGATATGAATAGAACCAGATGGACTTATTCCAGATGCGCAAACAAAAGTTTCTTTATTTGGATGTTTTCTTATTAATTCATGTGCTACTTCATCCGCCCAATACATATATTACTCACCTCAATTGATTTTTTATTTTCACACTTTCAGTTTTATGCAATAAAAAAACTCCCACCCCCAAGATTATTCATCTTGAGGACGAGAGTTATTAGCTTCGCGGTACCACCTCAGTTTGTTAATATGTCGCCATATTAACCTCTTCAGGTACGGCAAAATATGCGTATACCCTATCTCTATAACGGGAGAATCCGTCGCACCATCCCTAAACAAATTAGTTCCTTGCGCAGCTCCAAGCCTTTTTTCGTCAAGCTGTATACCGCTCTTTCTCAGCTACCAGAGCTCTCTGTACGTATTCTTTCTTAACTACTCTTCTCTTCCATGCCATTTTAAATATTAGTTTTTTCATATGATAATTTATAACACCTTTATTGTCAAACTTTTTCGAATAAAAACTCTATCTAAATAAATGCTTTATCGCTTCTAATTGAATTTTGTGGCTACACTCATCGCAACAATATGTTCCTTTCGTTTTCTCTTTAAATCGTTTATATTTTTCACTACCTTCGTAAACACGAAATACATTTTTGCAAGAAAAGCAAACAATTTCATAAAACATCATATGCATTTTCCTCTCCATGTTTATACATTTTTTTAATCACTTAAGAAAATCAGTTTTCTATAGTACAAATCTTAATATCCTCTGACTAAAAGGTTTACCTTCATTCTTATCGAATTATATAAATATCTTATAAGTTGAGGTGAACATCTTGATCAGTAATATAGAATTGGTTTTAGATGCTAAAGCAAGTTTAGCTGAAGGACCATGTTGGAATGAAAATATTGGAGCTGAAACTATATGAACCGTATCGATTACATAAGAAACGAAGAAAGGAAATATCATGACCTTTGCTATGAACAATACAAACTATTTGAAACTGGTTCTTGGCTTTATAAACCGGTTAAAACAGTTCTGGACTTGATGGATTACTTTGAAGGACAAACTAACTTACAAGTACTTGACCTCGGCTCTGGCGTTGGTAGAAATAGTATTCCAATTGCACAAAAAATAAAAAATGCTAGCGGCACTGTTACATGTGTGGACTTACTTGATTCCGCTTTAACAAAATTACAAACTTACAGCAAAGAACATGATGTATTTGAAGTCATAAAAACAGAACAAGCAGCTATTGAAAACTACTATATTGTCCCTAACACTTATAATTATATCGTTGCAGTATCAAGTTTAGAGCATGTTCAATCAGAAGAAGATTTTAAAAAAGTGCTCCATTCTATGAAAAAAGGTACAAAGATTGGTGGTATCAATTGTTTCATTATTAACTCGAACATACAAGAAATTGACTTACATACGAATGAAGAATTAGTTGCTTTAATTGAAATTAATCTTCCCACTGAAGATATGCTACATCTATTAAAAAGCATTTATAAAGAATGGCAAGAAATAGAAATTGAAATAAAAGAATTAGCGTATAATATAGTCCGAAACGAAAGACACATTCAATTAAAAACAAATGCTATAACATTTGTTTTTCAGAAATAAAACTATAAAAGGTAAGGTTTTTTCCTCATATATTCATAGAAACACCCTTACCTTTCAATTGTAAATCCTTGGAAAATTGCTTCGTTATTAGTTTTAACTTCATTTAAAACATTATTTTTATTAGAAATACTATTTAGCTATTAATTGAATTCATTCATTTATTAATAATTGCTTGTCGAGCTTTTTCTTTATCATCAAAATGAATAGTTGAATCTTTTAAAATTTGATACGTTTCATGCCCCTTCCCTGCAATCAAAACAATATCATTAGTAGATGCCATGTGTATTGCATGATTTATAGCTAGTTCACGATCTACTTCTATTTTATAATTCAAATTATTATTCTGTGAAAATCCTTTTTCAATATCTTTAATTATTGCCTTCGGGTCTTCCGAACGTGGATTGTCAGAAGTAATAAAAATAAAATCGCTATAACTTCCAGCAATTCCACCCATTATAGATCGTTTTTTTGCGTCTCTATCTCCACCGCAACCGAAAACAGTAATGATTTTACCTTTTGAAAACTCGCTAATTGTAGAGAGGACATTTTCTAACGCATCCGGTGTATGAGCGTAGTCCACTATTACAAGGAAATCTTGGTTTTCGTCTATAATTTCCATTCTACCTTCAATGCTCTTTAAGTTACATAAGCTGTCACTAATGTTTGTAAGCGGAATACCTTCAACCAATGCAGCTGTTATTGCTGCTAATGCATTATAGACATTAAAGCGGCCTACTAGATTTAGATTGATTTCTATTTCTCCATTAAAGGAAGAAACTAAAAACTGAATTCCTTTTGAACTTAAAGTTATGCTCTTCGCTTGAACATCTGCTCCATTATGTATCCCATATGTGATCACTTCAGCAGAAGTAACTTTTTTAAAGTATTCTACCGATGGATCATCTGCATTCAAAATAGCAATTTTTTGATCTATAGTAGAAAAATCATTTCCTAATCTTGAAAAAAGAAGACCTTTTACGTGCTTATATTCCTGAAATGTTCCGTGATAATCCAAATGATCTTGCGTTAAATTTGTGAAAACAGCAGTTTTAAAGTTACATCCTTTAACTCTCTCCATATGTAACCCCTGTGAAGTAACTTCCATAACACAATAATCTACATTTTGATTTTTCATCATTTGCAAATTCCGTTGAAGCGTTGGAGGTTCTTGTGTATTAATATCAGTAGGATACCATTTCGAACCAACTTTCACTCCGTTATTCCCCATAAGCCCTGTTTGAAATCCATAATCAGTTAAAATTTTTTCAAGTAAATAGGAAGTGGTTGTTTTACCATTTGTTCCTGTAATTCCAATTAGCTTCATTTTATTAGACGGGTAACCATAGAAATGTGACGCAATAACTGCCATAGCGTATCGTGCATCATTAACAATTATTTTAGGTATTTCAATATTTACATCTCTTTCTACAATTAACGCCACAGCGCCATTTTTTACTGCATCTTCAACAAATTGATGCCGATCTTCAAGAAAACCATCAATACCTGATACACATATAAATAGATTTCCACTAGTTATTTTTCTAGAATCCATTTCTAAGCCCGTAATTTCTACATCCATATCCCCAACGATTTCTTTAATCAAAAATAAATTCGCCAGTTCTTTAAGTTTCAAATCCCCGTCCCCCTTTATACATCCTCCTATTAATTTTACCATTTTATTCAAAGTTTATGGTTTTAAATTCCATATTAGTTGAACGCAATATAATCATCTTTAATAAACAAAAAAATAAAAGAGCACTTGTTTCCGCAAGTACTCTTTTTGGGGATTTTGAGATACCCTATTAAAGAAAGTTAAGGTTACTTAAAGTTAATAGGTAATTATATTATATGCTTGTCCTTTTTATTTGTGCATAATCAATATATAAACATCTTTAGTAATTGTTAATAACTTTTATCCCGCTTTAATGGGCAGTAAGACCCCCACCTCAAAATTCAGCGAAAGCAAAGAAGTTAGGTGGGGGTCTTACTGCCCATTAAAGTCCGATTGGTTCAACTAATAATCAGTGGGGGATGGAGAACCCCCCCACTGATTAAAGTTTCACTTTATTTATAGTTCTTTCTTGCATTTTATCATTAAGAAATTGATTGAAGGTTTATTTGTCATGTTCTTATTTGGTTCATCAATTTCCGAAACTTGTACTAATCCATATTTATTAAAATCTTGTTTTATAGATTCAGAATCATAGAAGAACATGTTTACGCCTTCCATTATCTCATAATAGTCTTGCTCCAACTGTTTTCCTTTTCCATACATTGGAGCTTTTTTTGAAACTGTTGTAAAAACCATATATCTGCCTGGTTTTAACTGATTATAACAATCTTTAATAAATTTCTCTCTTTCCTGCTCATTCAACAAATGAAGAAGTGCATGACTAAATATCCCATCATATAGTTTATTATCAAAAGGCATTTTGTTTACCGAACCGTGATACATACTAACATCTTCTAGTCCGTTTTCTCTTGCTAAATCGATCGCTGTTTTCGAAATTTCAATGCCTGTTACATTTATACCATTTTCGATAAATACCTTTGCGTTTCTCCCATATCCAATACCCGGAACTAATATGTCTTTAACATTGTTTTCCACAAAAAAATCTTTTGTCAAAATTGCAGATTCTGTAGGTTCAAACCCCCACATCGTTTGCTTCTCAATAAAGCTTGATTCCCAAAATTCCATTATATTTCTATCTCCTTATTCTTATCTCATGTTTAATATCAGATGAAAGCCATATTCATTTTAAAGCTGCTTTTTTCACCACAGTCACTATAGCTCCATTGAATATAGCATAATAATAAGCCTATATCTATTTTAAAGATTGGTGTAAAACTCACTCTTTTTTATCAACCCATATGTTTTTGTAGAAAAATAAAAAAGCCAATACTTTTGTTGTGGTATTAGCTTTTCTCAGGAGAAATTATCTTTTTGTATTGTGCTGATTTAATATTTTTTCTAACATTTCTAAAGTTATCGGTTGAGCTTTCTCTATTAATTGATAACCAATACGTCCATTCGGCTCAGCTGTAACTTGCTGCAAACTCTTTAAATCATGAATTCCTTTTTCTCTTAATTGCATATAAAGTTGTTGTTCAGACATTTTTGCCTTCATCAAGTTCGCTTTAATAATCTCTCCGTTTTCAACAATTACAAAGCTACTGCCATTTAGGAATTGTTCCGCCTTCCTTGATTTCAGTTCAAAGAAATGAATGATAAGAAGTACGCTTGCAAATATTACAGCTGCAAATATAGATGGGACTACTTTCCTACTTAATACAGGCTCTACAATAATACGTGCTATTGATACTACTATAATGATTTCAGCTCTCGTCATTTGGCTAACAGATTTACTACCCGTCATTTTTAATGCAAGAATCCCAGTAAAAATTAAAATAATACTTTCAAAAATAATATGCATAATAGCCCAATCCTTTAATGGTAAATGTTATTAGCATTCCCATTTTATATAGCATTCTAAATGAACTTTAATTAAACTTTTTTGTGAAAATTAAAAGTTACATATATAAAAAATGGATCTATTTAGATCAATCTTTTTTCAATAAGGATTTGATAATCCATCTTCTATTGTCAAAAAAAACAAAAGCACCCAAATGGATGCGTATAGATTAAACTTATTCATTATTACTTTCTCCACTTTCATCATCAACTGATTTCAAGTCTAACATGCTGCCTATATCGGGCGGTAAAGCTAACTCTATACCAGCTACTGGTTGATTATCTTCATTAAACCATTGTTTCTTAAATTTAATCAATTCTTCATTTTTCTTATTTTCATCCATATTACCCCGCCTTTTATGTACATGATATTAAATACTTTACTTAATATGTACATTAAGAAAGATAATATACTTTTTATACATAATGAAAAAGCAAAACCCCTGCCTGGTTTACATACCCGATGTACCTATAAAAAAATTCTCGTACATGTTACTCCGCGCTCTGTTATCATATTAGTGTCGAAACATATGTAGGCTATGTGACAAGTATCTGTTCGTTTTGTTCATTATTCATATGAGACAAATACTTTTAAAGGAGTAATTATTCCTTGACTTAATTCCTTAAAACATTGAATGCGTCCTGTATATAAATGTTAAAAATGAAGAGTTATCTAACGAAGAGCTTCTAAGCTTATTTTGTGTACGGTACCACTATGAAAGAATCCCAAAGTTACTACGAGAATACATCATGAGCGATGTTGTCATTGATTTAGATACGGACTATATTTATATTCCTAATAGATAGCAGTAAACTAGTTGAAATGAATAGAAATTACGATTCAGCTAAGTGTTTAATAAAATAAGTGAATGCCCAAATTAATGTCGCAAATTGAGTGACAAAATACATTGTCCATTCAAAACCAGTCAATTTCCTCTCTCGTTTCACTTTCTTTAAGTATCTGTAAAATATAAATGTACTTAAAAACATAAGTAACAATGATAATTGCTGTAAATCATCGACTATACGTACCCCCATAGACTCCATCAACCTCCTATTCAAAGTAAATACTATACCTTAAGGATATCACCTATTGGTAGTTTATTTCCATTTAAAACAATTATGTCCTAAACGAAATGAGCACTCAACAATTGAGTGCTCTAAAAAGTATTAACGTAACAATTTTCTTCTAGTTTTTATAACTCAGTTCTATCACTTCCAATATAAGATTACTATCATATTTCCTTTTATAGAGGTAACGTCAGGAAAATACGAATTTTCAACGTTAAGGAATTTTCATTACTCCATAACCATTTTTAAGTTATATTCAAAAACCATGCTTTGACATTGTCTAGAGCATGGTAATTATTTAAACAAATATAAATCTGCTAAGTTAATTTTTTAGCTCATCTATTTATTGAATTCATTAACTGGAAGAAGTATTCAGGTTTATGAGTCTTATTTAGGTTATACCATGCATGTAATGTATCTGGTGCAAATACATCTAATTTTTTCAGTACTTCCATCGCAAATTCCAGAGGAGCTATTCCTGATGCAGTAACTAAATTCGCATCAGATACCGCAGATCCCAACTCATAGAACTTTTCTCCTTTATAGTTAGGACATACCATTTTAGTGTATTCTAAATTATTACTTGTATGCTTTCTAGTATCTAAGTATCCCATATTGGCAAGGGCCTCAGTTGCACCACAAATTGCAGCAACAATAGTGCCAAACTTTAAAGCTTGGCCAATTCTTTCCAAGATAGGCTGATGAATTTCTTCACTCCAAGTAGTCCCTCCTGGTAAAATTAAAAGATCTTTACTCTCAAAAGTACATTCATCAAGGGAAATATCTGGTTTTATGCTCAGTCCCCCCATAGTAGTAATCATTTCTTTATTAGCTCCTACTGTAATTACTTTTAAAGGTACTAAATCTTTTTTAAAATATCTTCCTGAGTTTAGTTCGGTAATTAAATATCCATATTCCCAGTCCGACATTGTATTAAATACATATAGAAAAACTTTTTTTGTTTGCATCCCATATCACTCCAATCACAATTGATATGGATATTATAATATAACTTCCCTGACAGTTAACGTCAGGGAAGTTATCATACTTCATAAAATTTTATTAATTCCGACAGTACTTCAATAAGTCTTTTCTTAAGACTTATTGGCTCAATAACTTTAATAGATTTATTGTACGGTAAAAGTAAATAAGGTACATATGTATGTATCATATCTTTTTCAAGAAGAAAAACTGCTTGATTTGAAGTCCGCTCTTGTAAATAATGTCCTAAAAACCAATGTTGGCAAATATCAGCCAATACACTTTTATCCCCACTAATAACCAAAGAAATAATCCCTTCCTTATCTTCTATAGTTGGAAGAAGATTTTTTATAAAAAAGTCACGTGCTGAAAAATTTTCTGGCTGGTTAAACTTATTTTCGGTTAGCATTAAACTTTCAATTCGATCTACTCTAAAACTACGGATATCATTCCTAAGATGACAAAATCCAATCACATACCACTTATTATTCCAATAGATAATTCTGTACGGATCGACCAATCTATAATTCAATTGCTTTTTGCCACTTTTATAGTAAAGAATTTTTACTGAATACCCGTCAGTTACAGCCTGCTCCAATTCCTTCAAAAAATGTTCCATAGAGGATGAACTAAATCGACTTATTACTTCTAGACTACTTAAATGTTGGTTTATCTTTGCTTCCTGCTCTTGATTTGAGTATTTACTTAGTTTTGAAATGGCCCTATTTAATGCTTCACCTCCATAATATCCGGCTTCTTCTGCAAAAACAGCAGCGTGAAATAGTGAAGTTTGCTCTTCAAAATCAAAAAAAAGAGGAGCCTCAATAAAATTGTTTAATAAAGTGTATCCACCGTTATGTCCTGGTTCTGAAATTATAGGTACACCACTTGTTGAAATCGTATCAATATAACGATACACAGTCCTTATATTCATCTCTAACTTTTCTGAAATTTGTTTTGCAGTAATTTTTTTACCTGATCGAAGCATCCATAAAATCGCTAACATATTATCAATTTTAGGCATGTAATTCCACCTCTCTATGGAATTTATCCCCTATTATATATTTCTGATTTTTAGTATAACTCATCAACTGTTCCTTTCCGATAGCTTTCTATATAATGAGGTCCTAGACACATTTGTAATTTCACAAATTTGATTTACAGTCATATCTACCTCTTTATAAAGCTTTACTGCATAATTCATTCCTGCATGATTTTTATGGTACTTCTTTAACCGACCTTTAAACTTTCCTTCTTTCTTAGCCAGTTCAATCCCTTCACGCTGCCGCATACGGATAAGATCACGTTCTAATTGGTTTACAACCGCCATAACCGTAATTAAGAATTGGCTGTAGGGATTATCTTCTAATAAATCTAGCCATGTATCTTTGAAGGATTTTAATTATCATCTTTATTATAATATTTAGTAACAACAATAGCTTCAATTATTATAGCGATACACACAAACAAGAGAATTATTTTGCGCCTCACAACAAACCTCCTTTTTCATTTTTTTCTTTTTTAAATTGAAAGGTTATACGTTCCACTTGTTTGATTTCCTCAATTACTTTACGAATTCCTACTTCAATCCTATCTTCCTTTACATTAGATACGTTTAACTTTAATAGTCTTTCTTTCGGAAAACCTCTCATATAATTTTCATCAATAGTATCAATACTTATTTGCATTTCATTTAATCTTTGGAAAAACATTTCGGAAATACTCGTTTTTTGTAATTCTAAACAAGTATGGATTCCAATTGTATTATGCTTTTTATATATAAATAAAAGCGGGTTTTCACTATGAGTTCTTTCTAATGTTTCTGCTAGTTTTTTAGATCTATCGTGATAGGAAGATTTAATTTTATTTTTATGACGTTCAAACATGCCACTCTTTATATAAATTTCTAAAGCAGCTTGAGATATCATTGGGCTATCAATATCTAAAATCTTTTTATATTTATGGAAATCATTTGCAATGGATGGCGGAATGACCGCAACTCCAACCCGTAAACCTGGAAAAATAATCTTCGAATAACTTTTTAAATATATTACATGATTACAATTATCCAAGTTATATAACGGATCTGCTTTTGAATCCATTTCTAAATCTGCTAAATAATCATCTTCCACTATAAATACATTATATTTCTTAGCCAGTAGCACGATTTTTTCTTTCTCATCTTTAGAGTAAGAAGTTCCAAGTGGATGATGATATCTTGGTATTGTATAAAAGAATTTTATTTTACCTGTTCGAAAAATGCGTTCCAATTCATTTAAGTCAATACCTTCATTCGTACGTTTAATACCGATTACAGGAATTTTGTTTATTTCTAGATATTCAATATATAGATGATATGTTGGTTGTTCAATTAATATCGTTTCACTTTCATTTGGAAATGGTATAGAAGTTAATATTGCTAGCGCCTGCTGTACACCTGACGTTATAAAAATATTCTCTTCTTTAGTGAAAACTTGATAGTTTGCCAGTTGTTTTTGAATAACCGGAATTAAAGATGGTAAACCTTTCGGCGTCCCATATACAAACAGGTCATTTTTATATGTATCAATGGCTTTATTAATACAATGTTGAAAATCTAAATATGGAAAAACATCTGGATCCGGTGCTGAGGAAGCAAAATCAATTATCTCATCATTTTCTACAAAACTCCCTGACTTTCGAACAACGTAGTATCCACTTTGAGGGACAGAATAAATAATATGACGCTTTTCTAATTCATGTAGTGCCCGAATAACTGTCGCCTTATTGCATTCATATTTCGTAACGAGTGTCCGAATAGACGGTAGTTTCTTTCCTTCTTTTATCTCTCCATGTTGAATCATGTTTTCTATATCATTAAAAATATGTAAATACTTATACATTATTTCACCCCTTATGCAAGGACTTAAAAAGTTTCCTCATTCTTAAGCAAACAGAAATACATTCCATCTATTACTTTAAATTTTAACATTATTTCACATTTCCTTCTTTTAACAAGGAAATTACAATTAATAAATAGAATATCTCCATGAATAAATAAAAAGTGAGGGATATGTCATGCAGCGCTTAAATACAATTGATATTAGTAACGTTCTAGAATTAGAAAAGACTCTTTCTACTTTATTAAATGAAGAGATTTCTTCAAAACTAGAGCTTGAAAACTGGTTAAAAAAACAATCTACAGTCATTTGGGAAATTGAAGAACAATTAAGATCGCACTATATCGCCTTTCAATGTAATACAGATAATAAAAAAATAGAAGATACTTTTGAATATGATCAACAATATGTACGACCTCTTTTGAAACGTTATCAAAATTCATTTGATAATAAATATTTAGAGTCTCCTTTTCGAATGGAACTTGATTCAAAAACGTATAGCTTACTAGATAAAAAAATAAAGAATACGCAGACTTTATTTTTTGAAAAGAACATTGATTTAGAAGTAAGAGAAGACAAACTAGTAACCGAATACTTCGAAATTACCGGTGGTTTAACCGCGCTATGGGACGGTGAAGAAAAAACAATTACTGAACTACAGTCTTACTTACAAGATCCGGATCGTCATATACGAAAAAAAGCAAAAACGCTCATTTCTGAAACATTTTTATCTGTTGAAGATACATTACAAAATATATTAAATGAATTAATCGCAATCCGTCATCAAAAGGCGCAAAACATTCAATTACATAATTATCGTGATTATATGTTTAAAAAACATGAACGTTTTGATTATACAGCAGAAGATTGCTATGAGCTTGCTGAATCTATTCGTAAATACGTAGTACCACTTATCGATAAAATATTTAATGAGAAAAAATCTGAACTTCAAGTGGATAGTCTTCGTCCATGGGATCTAAAAGCAACCGCACCAAATCAAAAAGCATTAAAACCAATCGAAGACGCGAGTGATTTAATCGAAAAAAGTTCTCATGTTTTACACAAACTAGACCCTGAATTTGCAACATTACTGGACCGTATGCATAAAAATAATTGCTTAGATTTAGAAAGTCGTAAAGGAAAAGGACCTGGAGGATTTTGCGAACACTTACCTGCTTCGCAACTATCTTTTATTTTCATGAATCTCAATCATACACATTATGACGTTACTACTTTCCTCCATGAAATGGGCCATAGTATTCATAATGAATGTATGAAGCAACTAGAGCTACAAAAATATTTAGAAATCCCTTCCGAATCAGCTGAGCTTGCTAGCATGACAATGGAATTATTTTCGATGGAGTATTGGGATACATTTTATGAGAATACAGAAGAATTTATAAAAGCAAAATTAGATTTCTTTAAAGATATTGTTAAGTACTTACCACAAATGCTTATCGTTGATCAATTTCAACATTGGATGTATGAAAATCCTAATCATACTGCTAAAGAAAGAAATGAAAAGTATTTAGAATTACATAAAACATACCAATCGAACGTCGTAAATATTGAAGGGTATGAAAATTGGATTGCAACTAGCTGGTTACCTGTACTACACATATTTGAATTACCATTCTATTACATCGAATACGCTATCGCACAACTTGGTGCACTACAAATGTATAAACAATATAAAGAAAACCCTAAACAAGCAATAGAAAATTATAAAAAAGCTTTATCATTAGGTAGCTCTAAATCTTTACCGGAAATATATGAAGCGGCTGGCATTCGTTTTGATTTTTCTGGCGAAACAATTAAAGAACTAATGTTATTTGTAGAGGGCGAATTAGAGTCACTTAAACAATTATAAGAAGGAAGCTGTTCCTATATTTTAGGTTCAGCTTTCTTCTTTATTTTATTTATTAATTCTATGTACTGAGAATCACCATATCCGATTGTTGGAAAAATTTGAAACAACTTTATTAATAATTCATGATTTGATAAACCTTGATTTTTAGAGATGAATTTCATTACGATATTATCTTCTTTTAGCATTTCTAAATATAAGTCTATAGCCTGATACATTACAGGTGGTACTTTATAGGATGTTTTTTTATGGTTTACTAATACTTCATTGTATATAGAAGAATAATTCCCCAATTCAAGTTCAATTTGATTTACTTTAAATTCATCTTCTCTGAAGTTATTTAAGTATACTTTCCCTTCATAGCAAGACTGTTCAAGGTATGAAAGTAAAGTAAGTAGATTCATTTGGCAAAACATATCTTCACCGAACCATAAAACAATACATTTATACTTTTTTGTAAAAAGATTTTCTAACGGATCTATAACCTTTTTTGTATAACTTTCTACTGAACTGTTGTGTCCTTCTGCTCTTATATTAATAAACTCTTCATTAAAAACTCGTGTAGTAGCCGTGTTTACACAAATTGCTTCGTTAAATGGAGCGTAATCAGACTCACCCATTAGCTTTTCAGCTTTAAATTCTTCATACATCATTTGACCATTCAATATGTTTAATACATCTTTATCAAACAACTCATTATTATTGCTACGTAACTGCTCAACCTCAAATTTTCTAGAAATATTCATTTTAAACTCCCCTTCTTTATTTATATTGAGTTTAACAAATGATTGAATAGGCATGTTGTTAAGTTGATATTCTCTTGGATTCATTCCAAAAACATTTTTGAAAGCTCTACTATAAGCCTCTTGCGAAGAATAATCATAATCTAATGCAATATCTATTATCTTTCTATCATTCTTCAAATCCTCCGTAGATAAATACAGTCTTCTTAAAAGAATATAGCGCCTAATACTAATGCCTGTTACTTGGTGAAATCTAAAAGAACAGTAATACGGAGAATAACCCATATAACGCGATAATTCATTTAATGAAAATCCTTCTTTTAAATTGCTCTCAATCCAATCAATCATCTTCTGTATATGTTCATTCATTTCCTTCACTCCTTATTTATAATAATAAAAGAGGTTCGTTTCTTTCTTTTGATATTTCTTGTGTTTTATAACATGAGCCATTCTCTAAGATTTTCAAAATTTATATGTAAGTATTAATTTTATTTTTTTAGCTATCTTATTTTTTGATACATTCTATTAACTTTTCAATTTAGCGTTAATTAGTATGATGGATACACCTTACCACTTTTTAAAAGTCAATTTACATCATATTTTATTTTAAAGGATTTCAACTATTAAACACGAATTTTGTAAATTAAGATTCTTTTAGTTCTCTAGTTAAAAAATATAAGTTTGGAAAGGACGCTACAATGAACGAGCTAGAAAAAGAAATACTCCAATTAATAAATGAACGATATCCATTAAATTTTATTAACATTAAACCTATAACGAATGAAATGTATCAATGTCTTACAAAACTAGGTTCATACTTCATTAGAATTACAAACTACAAAAAATATGAAGAACAATTAGAAGAAGTTGCATATACGAACTTTTTATATGAAAATGGTTTAGCAGTTCCTCCAATAATACCTTCTCTTAATAAGAATTTAGTAGAAAAGTTAACATTAGACAAGGAGATTTTTGCTGTATTATATAAAGCTGCGCCTGGCATACATTTACCAAGGTACGAATGGAATTCTAATATATTTAGAAAGCTTGGTAAACAAATTGGAAAATTACATCGTATTTCTAAAAGCTTTGAAAAGACTAAACCGGTTAAACATATAAACGATTGGTATGAAAATGAAGAGTATAATTTTCTTAAGTATATCCCTAAAGAAGAAACTACTATAAGAGAAATTGCATCTGACGTTTTAACTTCTATAAAAAAGCTACAAAAATCCACTTCAAATTACGGCTTAATTCACGGTGATTTATGGTTAGAAAACATTTTAGTTGAAAACAATTCAAACTTAACAATGATTGATTTTCAAGACTGTGAAAAACATTTTTACATATTTGATTTAGCCGTTCCTATTTATAGTGCGATAGAATATTCATTTGCTGGAAATGGGAATATAGCAGACTATGAACATTCTATTACAAAAGCACTATTTGCCGGGTATCAAGAGGAAAATGAACTACCAAAAGAGATGATAGACAGGTTTCCATTGTTTATAAAATTAAAGGAGATTTTTGAATATAGCTTAATGCATATGTATTGGGATAAAGAAGAATTAACTGAGGACCAAGTACGAATAATGAACCTTTATAGGATGAAGATCGAAAATAAATATACCTATATCAATGTTTAAAAATGCTGTTGTTTAACTACAAGGGAACTTTAGTTAAACAACAGCATTTATTAATTGGCTACTAAACAGCCTTGTTTTATTACTTATACATACTTAGTCAATAATCTGTTTACATACACTTCATTTTGCGGAGATACTTTCTCAGAAAATCTAGCTGCAATCATAATAGGGGCCCATTGAAAGATCTCATCTCTTGTTAGATCGGTATTACTGCAATATATTTGTAAATACATTTCTGCTAATTCTATATGAGACTGCGCATACAATAAATATGTACGAAACACATCTGCACGAATATCACCTGAACAAGCATCTACCCAGTCTATAATATTTACATTCTTTTCACTCAAAATTAGATTAAATGGATGGAAATCGCCATGGCATAATCTAGGTTCAAATTTGATTGAATGTAACGTATTCAATATATTTCCCTTTTCTTTTTCATCCAATTTATAAACAGATTTAATTTGTCGCTCTAATCTTTCTCTCATTGATTCTATTTCATCTGTGTTCACACGAATAGCATGAATCTTTTTTTGTTCATTCACACAAATATTTATGTAATGTTCTGACTCATTTAGATTATTAAACAGGAGATCACCTATACTGTCACCTTTTACGTATTCCATAATAATTGCCTGTCTATTTTGTATCTTTGTCACTTCAAATACGTTTGGAACTGATAGTCCGCATGAATACGCATATTTTTGTTTTTTTGCTTCATTTATAGACTCTGTATCTGGAAGATATTCTTTAAATAATTTTACAACCTTACTATCATAGAGATAGATTGCCGCTGTATTCCCTTTAGCTATCGGATTTCCTAAATTCAATTCATTTCTCTCCTTATTGTAAATTAAGCTGACACCTTATACTCCTATATAAATTCAGTGTAATTATGCGGAAACCCTTCCCTAAGAAAATATAAAAAACTTACCACTTTCTATCCTTAAATAGAAAGTGGTAAGTTTAATTTACTAGGAATATCGGAAGGAAAATGTGGTGTATGCACAATTGAAAATGCATATCCTTGCTCAATAAATGATACTTCATTATGTTTACATTGAAATGGTACACTATTTCTCTTAAAATTAATTTGAATTTTCTGTAAAAATGCAAGATCTGGTGTTCCGAAAGAAACGTGTACTTTCGGTGGTAAAGCTTTCATCGCAATCGGAATCCAAGGCCGCTGCCACCAAGTAGCAACGATGTATGCAGTGCCACCTATAACAAAGTTGAAAATATCCCCATCTTCCATCGTTTTCATATTAAGATTTGATTTTAGCCACTCTGTAAATACAGGTACACTTTTAACGGGAAGCCCGATTTCCCTTACATATAAAATGTTTAAAGGGGAATGCGGTACTAATACATCTTCTTTAACATAACTATGTGCGATAATTTCGAGTAGATTTCCATCTCCGTCTTTAAAGTATACATTGAATAGATCATTCCCTTCACCAATTACATTTCCATTTTGCCATTTCACAATGAGTAATCCAGAATACTTTAGCCATCTTGCTGTTTCATGAAATTTTGAATATGGAATCTCAAAAGCGAAATGTGCAGGAGCGATTGGTTCATATACTTCTTGAAAACTAATGGTTGTATAGGGTATTACTTCAAATTGAATAAATGATGCCGTTTCTTTTTTTATTGGAAAAGATAATATATCCTTATAAACTTGTTTTGCCCCCTCTATGGAAACCGTTTGTAGTTTTATATCTGATATATGTGTAATCACGTTACATTCCCCCTGTTTCTTATTATCTATTCGTATTGTATTACACTTATAAACAGATAGAATCAAACGGAAGGATGGATTTTTTAAATAAAAACTACAACTTTAGTATGACTATTTTAGCTTCTTTCATTGTTAATATAGTATTGTTTCCATACAAAAAAGCTACCTTTCCTTAAACGAAAAGCAACTTTTACAATAGAACATATTATGATTTTACAGCAATAATCATAAACCTTTTTGAATTCGTACGAATCCCTTTTTCAGAACTATTTGCGTCAATGAACTTTTGTAAAATAGTAAAATCCTCTTCCTCTTCTCCAAATCTAGGAATAATAGGTGTATGTTTTAACAAGAAAATAAGATCTTCAGGCGAACTGTAATAATCAATAATATTATATTCACGTACTTGCACGAGTTCAAATCCTGCACTACTAAGTTCACCCATATACTTTTCTTTTAAAGTTCCATCTCTTTCACCAAAGCATTGTCCTCTTCCAAATGCCTCTTTCAAGTTCAATTTATCATGTTCACTAACTTGTTGTGTTAAAAACAAAGCACCTTTTTTCATTACTTTTGCTAATTCGGATGCTATAAACGGAGCGTGACAACTAGAAGCAATATCAAAATACGCATGTGGAAACATTAAAACTTCAGAATCCATTTGAAGAAACTCAACATTTTGTACATTTGATTTTCTCAAATTGGAATGTGCTTTTTCAATCATTCCGTCAGAATTATCTATTCCAACTAACAATTTAGCCGAAGATGCTATGTTAAGTACATTTTCTCCTCCACCTGTACCAACATCTAGTAAAATATGTGATGGCTTGCATCTTTCTTTTACCTCTCTATAAAAGTCCCATGAATCTCCTACAGTTTCACATTTTATTTTACTAAAATCCCATCCATTTAATCTTCCTACTTTATCATAAAAGTTTTTGTACTCTAATTCGTTCATTTTTTGTTTTCCCCTTTAGTGATATGTAATCATAAACTTATTAGTTAATTATATATTACAAAATATAAAATTTCAGAAAAACATTCCAAACACCATATTTAGTTTACATAACGTTTTTATAATCTATTACTATTTGTACATTCTAAATGCCTCCTTTCCCACTACCACACAAACTACTCAAAACAGCGCTTACTGATTTTCCATGTTTAGATAAGCTATATTCCACTTTAGGTGCTATTTCTTGAGGAATTTCCCGGTTATTAATTGATCTCGTTCCAATCCCACTTAAGTTCCTTGAGATATATCTAGGATTAAAAAGCCCCTTATAAATGTGGATTTATAATCCTAATTTAGAAACTGCTGAAGTAATACAGGGTCCTTTTTTAAAAGTTCTGCTAAAAACAAAAGTTGCGGAAAAGGTTTTAAGATTAATTCTTTATCCATTTTTTCTTTCAATATGGCTATTCCACCTTGCTTAATATAATCGTTTAGTGTGATTGCCTTACTACAAATAAGTCTAATATCACTTACTGAAAGTAATAAGAGCCCGTTCGTTTCAGAAGATGGAGTTGGTTCATTTTCTGAATATGCCATATACATAATAGATAAAGTTTCATCTGGACTATCAATAATTAATATTGGATCGATTTCATTTTCTACTTTTATTTTCTTTGATTGTGCATTCCAATTCTGTTTGTAGTATGTACTTGGTGAACTCAAAATAGTAATATCAATAGTAGCTTCTTCTCTCACTTCTCTTTTAGCAGTTTCTACTGCTGTTTCTTCATCTTCTTTATCTCCTCCAAGCCTTACTACACCTAATGTATCTCCTTTACTCGTTGGTCCAACCTGAAAAACAATTAAATTTTTATACATTACATACGCACCAGATGTTCTTACATTCTTATTTATATGTATCAATATTCTACCTCCTAAGAATCTTTGAATAAGATAGTTTACTATAATTTTATTATGTATTTAAATGATCTTCAATCCAATTCACAGCATCAACTAGATTTTGCGCTATATAATCATATACCACTTCTTCCCACAAATTTCTATACTTTGTTAATGAACTTTCTCCCCATCCTGTTCTCACTAAAATCTTTTTCATATTAGCCCTTTCAGCTGCAAACATATCTGTACTCCCTGTATCTCCAATAAGAAAACATTCTTTTAAGCATAAATCATGTTTTTCTGCTGCTTTTAAAAGTAAACCTATATTCGGTTTTTGGCAGTCGCAACTACTATTTATTTTATGTGGACAATAGTACATTCCATCTATATATACACCTTCATCTTTTAAAATTTGTTGCATCTTTTGAAATCCTTTAAACAGTTCTTTTTCGGTAAAATATCCCCTTCCAATTCTAGTTTGATTTGTATATAAAAACACTTTTAATTCTAAGTTATTTAACCTTTGAATTGCTTTAGGTGCAAAATCAAATATTGTAAATTCATTCGGGTGAACTCCTCCACCTGTCCCTCCAATTGTTCCATCTCTATCTAAAAATACTGCCTTCATTTTTATTTCCTCCTTAAAGTTTAAAAATACCTCTAAAAAGTAGGATTCATCTAAAAATTACAGAATTCTATATATAACAAGTATTGGACGGATGATTTTCAAATTCCTCTATAATAAAGGTGGTTCAAAAAGTTGTGAAATTTATACTAGAACGCAGGCTTACCATTAAGACAACTTTCTCTAAAGAATACAAGATTTTCATTTTTGGTTTACTCATTTCACGAATTGGGGATTCACTATATACTTTTGCATTGCCTTGGATTGCCTATCAATTAACCGGTTCAGCTGTAATTATGAGTTCTTTATTTGCTATTAATGTATTGCCAATTGTTTTATTCGGCCCTTTAGTTGGTGTAATAATTGATCGATACGATCGAAAAAAGTTACTTTGGATAGCTGATATTACCAATATTATTTTAGTAAGTCTCGTACCAATTCTACACGCATTACATCTATTAGAGATCTGGCATTTATACGTAATTACTTTTATCTTAGCAGTTATGTCTATGCTTTTTGATGTAACAACTGTTACAGTCATTCCACACATTGCAGGTGCATCATTAACAAAAGCTAATTCTTTCTATCAAATGATCAATCAATTGGCTAGTTTGTTTGGTCCAATTATAGCTGGGATTTTCATTTCTTTTATTGGCGGCTTTCAGGTGCTTTGGATTAATGTTCTTTCATTTATTGCAACATTAGTTGCTGTGATATTATTACCGTCTATGAAAACCGTAAACAAGAAATGCGAAGATAAAAATGCACTTCAAAATGTACTAGCTGATTTAGTTAATGGATTTAAATGGCTCAAAAATGATCGCTTAAATTTAGCTTTATCTTTTCAAGCTATGATAGGAAACTTTGGTGCAAGTGCGGTATTAGGTATATTCATGTATTATTTATTATCCACATTACAACTTACCCCGGAACAAAGTGGTTTTAATTATACATTAATTGGAATAGGTGGTCTTTTAGGAAGCTTGATTGCAGTTCCTTTAGAAAAGAGGTTGCAGCGCGGCCTTCTAATTCCTTTACTCCTATTCGCTGGAGCAATCGGCTTAACTTTTGCGCTTTGGAGCACATATTGGCTTGCTCCCGGCATTGCTTTCGGTATTGCAATGACTTGCAATATTGCATGGAATACAATTGTAGCCACAGTTCGCCAAGAAACCGTTCCATCAAATATGCAAGGAAGGGTTTTAGGATTTTCGCGTGTACTTACACGATTAGCTATGCCACTCGGGGCATTAGTAGGAGGTATTATTTCAGCCTATAATCCAGTACTTGTATTTGTTTTAGCTGCTTTCACGAAGCTGCTTGAAGTTGTTATTGCACTTTATAGTCCGATACGAAAACTATGATGGAAGGAAAGATAATTATGTATGATTGGTTAATTGAAATTGAGAAACTTAAATATCTATTACAATGCGCTAATTTTGTAGATTTGCAAAGAAAATTGTGCTAGTCATTGATGAATCGAATCAAGAAATAATTTCTCTTGATATTTATGGATAAATTGATAAAGAAAAAAGGCATTATGTATATGCCTTTTTTCTTTATCATCATTTTACTGGATAACAAACTTCTGTAACCCACTTATTAGGATCCGATTCCATCGCTGGGCTCACATGATAAATGTTAAACATCGGGCCTGCTAATTCGTAACCTTCTGTCTCAATCCATTTTGCTGCAGCCTCATTTACAGCTGTCATTTGTTCATAACTTCCATTAACTGTTATAGACGCCACATGAGTTGATTCAATATTTTTAAATGTAACATCATTTGTATTTTCATGTTTTCCTAAAATACTTAGCTGTATTTCTACATCCAAATCATTTTCTTTGTATTCACGATCATGGAAAACCGCAATACTATAACTCGGATGAGCAATACTAATATTTTTCATATGAATTTCTTGCATTAATATACTCCATACATCCCCTTCGCAATTATACGATGGAATAATCTTTCTAACACTAGCTACATTTCTTTCTGGAATTTCTTTTATTGAAACATGATAGTTCATCTCAACAACATCCTCTCTCATCGTTTTCATTGAGGCTTCGAGAAGACGTAATTGTTTTTGGAGGTTATTCATGTTTTCCTTAATTTGAGCACTACGATTTAAAAATTGTTCCTTAATACCATCTATATTATCGGATTCTACTATTTCTTTAATAGTAGCAATATTAAATCCCATATCTTTTAACGTTTGAATTCGATTTACTTTTTTCAATTGGGCTGCTGAATAGTATCGATATCCACTTTGCTCATCGACTTTTACTGGCTGTAATAATTCCACTTTATCGTAGTGTCTCAACATACGTATACTAATGGAAGATAGTTTTGAAAAATCCCCTATTTTAAACATGTTTTCCTCCTATGAATTACATCTACTTCGAAGCTCAACTTCATCTTAAACAATGACATCGTGTGAGAGTCAACTGTTTATAACGCTTAAATTATATTTCTTTAATTATTTACCTTTATACCTTTTTCCTCCTTAAGGCTATAAAGATTGAAATTAGCCCGTTCACAGCTAATAAAGTTACAATAATACTTGTAAATAAAGCTACGTCTGGCGCAAACATTTTAATCGTGCGCCATGGTGATCTTGTACTATAAGTAAGAATTGGGATGAACGTAATAAATAATAGTAGGTATAGAATCCCTATGGATAACCAAATTACCTTTTTTGCAGTTTTCATATGTTTATACTTTTTAATTAACATAAATGATATTATGAAAAGTATAAGTGTAACTATCAACAAAATAATTTGTGTAAATGGTATGTTTTTAGGGGAATTAACCGGTTCTTCTCCATTCAAAATACTAATAATCCCATTTTTCAATACCGATAGTGCTGATTCTTCTAAAACATGATTTTTATTTGTTAAAATCACACCACTCCAGCCACTTTTATTTAAAATAAATATTTCTGCACGAGCATCGGGCGTTGATCCTGAATGCCAAATCATCGTGTTGCTTTCATTTATATTTGCTGTTCTTAATCCAAAACCATAACTTTTTTCTGAATTTATTTTATAAAGTGGTGAAAGGTAAAGATCCATGTTTTCTTGCTTTAAGAAATGAGCATCCTCTGACCGATTCAAAAACATAGTATACTGAATCATATCTTCTAAATTTGCAGTAATATAGCCATACGGTGCCCCGGCATTATCATAGGCGACTATACTTTTTTTCGGTATGCCAAACCAAGACTGATAACCTGTTAAATAACCTTTTTCATATGCAGTCTCTTTACTTGCTGCCGCACCATTCATATTTAATGGCTGAAAAATGTGCTTTTCCATATATGATGAAAATGTTTCATTTGTAACGGCCTCAATAAGTGCACCAAGTATTATATAATTCGCATTACTATATTGATATTTTTCACCTGGTGGAGCAGTTAATTTTACATTTGAAAGTTTCATTACACTTTCTTTTAATGCTGTAGAACTTTTGGATTGCTTATCCGATAATGATAAGCCCTCATATGTGCTTATTCCACTTGTATGAGTTAGTAGATGTTGGATTGTTATAGTTGAGGATATTTGAGAATCTTTTAGTTTAAACCAGGGGAGGTATCGTTGAACTGCATCCTCTAATTTTATTTTTTTATCTTCTATTAATTTCACTATAGCTAAAGCTGTTAAAGATTTACTTATTGAGCCGATTGCAAATGGGGTTTTACTAGTTACCTTTTTTTCAGATTCTCCAGTAATCCCCATCGTTTTTGTGAAGAATACATCCTTATTATGTACAATTGCAACAGAAGCTCCCGGAATGTTCTGTTCCTTTATAAATTTTTCAATATACTTATCTAATGCAATTTTAATATTTTGCTGAGCGTAAACTTTTGGATCTGTAATACATAACATTAATACATTACAAAGAATATAAATTAGAGACAGTTTATAGATCGTATTCTTCATTATGCTTTAGACAGCTTTCTTTTTTTATAACTTACTAAACTAATAAATACTGCTACAGAGAGCATAAAACTAATCATTATTAATAATGAATTCCACCATTGATTTTCTGAAATACGATATAAAAGATTATACTGAAATGTATTTTTACTATTAGTTGGATCAAATGATCTAGTTAAAAATATTGTGAATGTAGTTTGCGAGATGAGGTAAGTAATAACTGCGATGAATATGCCGCGTAACATAGATGTGTTTAATTTACCCTTTTTATTTTTAAGTTGTTTCATTTTAACTTGTAAATCAATTTCATTTATTTCTAAATAATCTTGAACAAATAATTGGGGTGTACCTAAATCATCTATACTATCTTCACCATGTTCACGACATTCTTGAATATGTTCTAATATTTGTCGCTTTACATTTTCCATTTCTTCTAAACTAATATCGTATCGCTTTAATTCCTTAAGTACGTCTGTTAAAAATTGCTTTTCTTTACCTATCAATCTATTCCTCATTTCAGAAGGTCTCCTTTCAAACCACTTTTTAATAATGTTTGAATATCCGATTGCAATTCTAACCACTCGTTAATTTTCTTCTCAAGACGTATTTTTCCGTTTTCATTAATTTCATAATAAATCCTAACTTTACCATTGTCTGTTACTACTTGATAAGTATTAACCCACTCTTGATTTTTCAACTTAGTTAATATGGGGTAAATACTTCCTACTCCTTTCAATTTTAAATTGTTTACTTCAAGTTCTTTCATAATCTCATAACCATAACTTTTCTTTTTCGACAAAATAGATAATACACACATTTCTAAATGACCTTTAATTAAACTTGTTCTATCCATAGGATAAATTTAACAGAAATATATA
>NZ_QORY01000042.1:0-7335 GCF_008368755.1 Bacillus sp. AR2-1 | reverse complement strand
TAGACACAGTTTTTTTATCTACATAATTAATTTCAATCTCTCTTCTAAAACCTTCCTATCAGATTGTGATTTTGAAATTACAAGACATGTATCATTTCCACAAATACATCCTACTTTTTCTTTCCAATCTAAAGAATCTAATAAAACACCTATAACATGAGCATTACCCGGTAAAGTTTTAATAATCGTTAATTGATTTACATAATCAATCTTCACGACAACTTCTCCCAACTTTTTCTTTAACATCATATCAGTTTGTAAACTATTTTCTGTGAAAACCTTGTATATAGTTAATCCATTTGAAGTGATTGTCTTTATTAAATTTAATTCATGAATATCCCGCGAAATAGTAGCTTGTGTTACTACTACCCCTTGTTCTTCTAACAATTCTACTAATTTCTCTTGTGTATCTATTTCATACTCTCTCACCAATTGTTTAATTAGCCTTTGTCTTTTTTCTTTTTTCATAAAAGACGCCCCTTATATCATTATAGCTTTATTATATCTTGCTATAAATTTCATTCGAAAGAGACAAAGGAGAATATTGCGGAAACGTTCATAGTTTTGAGTGCTTTACGTCTCTCTATATAACAACAATTTTAAATTTCTGCATTTTTATCATATTCTAGAATACGGGGTATCACCACATATCCATCAACTTAAGAATTTTCTTTACCCCCAAGTGTTAAAAAAACGCCATCCTTTCCTATAAGGAAACAGAAAGAATAGCGTATTTTTTCATTTTAGAGAGGATTTTATTTTATTATCTTGATAGTAATAGGTCTGTACTCCTAGTAGAAAAATGCCTTTTTAATTATAATGTAATATATAACTTAATCAATTAATAAGGAGAATGTAGCATGGGACAAAGTATTAATCACATTTGTTTTTCAGTCTCAAATCTAGAGAAAGCTATTGGGTTTTATCAAAATATACTTCAAGCAAAATTATTAGTAAAAGGTAGAAAGTTAGCTTATTTTGATTTAAATGGTTTATGGATTGCTTTAAATGTTGAAGAAAGTATACCAAGAAATGAAATTCAGCACTCATACACACATATAGCTTTTACTGTAACAAATAATGAATTTGATTCTTTAAAAGAAATATTAATTCAAAATCATGTTAATATCTTACCTGGACGAGAGAGAGATGACCGAGATAAACGGTCTATTTATTTTACAGATCCAGATGGTCACAAGTTTGAGTTTCATACTTATAAAGATATTTTGCTTTTGATTGCTATACTTTGCGTAGGGATCTTCTCATGAAAAAAAAGACACCCCCTTGAGTGCCTTCATCGTAGACCATTTTACTTTTAATAATTAAACTTTAAGCATTTTTTTCTATAGATTTTGATAGTATGTACAATAAAATTCATTTAACTTTAATACAGTATATAGTACTTCTTCCGGATCATTTTTTTCGAGCATTTGTGTTATTGATAAATAATACAACCTAGTATTTAATTGTTTCAATTTCATAGTCATTCTTAAACCTTTCAGTTCATCTAACATTAAATGATATCTTTTAACATCGTCAGGATTACTAGGGGTGTGTTGTTTAATAATATGCTCACAATCTAGAATCAACTTTATAAATTCATAATCAGTTTCCATAATGTCCTCCTAGAAAGATTTCATTGTAGCCAATTGTTATTTACGTTATTAATCCAATATTGAATTGCTCCACCTTTTCTATATTCTTGCACTATATCTGTTCCATTAAGATATTGAGTTTGGGGGGCTGTTAATCCTTTAAGCATTCTAATACCTTTTGGCACTTGAATTTTATATACCGTATTAAGTGGATTTCCCCATGCTTCTAATACGGCTAATTCATTTCTGGTTTCTTCAATACTTCTCGCTTTATCCCCCCACCAATAACCAAGACCATACTTAGACTCTGGTTCTCCAGATTTACTTCTTCTATATAGTACAAGTGGCTGATTGGTCTCCACAATTTCTATTTTCAACTCTTTAAACGCTAAAATATCTGAATTCGTTCCTTTGAAATCAAAATTTGAAAAACCAAAATGACGTATTATTTCTCTCTTTAATGTCGCACGTTCCATTATGCTTAGATTTAAACTATCTATTCTGTCTAAAGTTAGGTTAACCTCTTTAATTGACCAACTATTAAAATCACTATCCTTAATGTAACTAATTTTTTCTTCTACATTAGTATTATCATTAAAAACATTAACAATTTGATCAATTTTTTTTAAGTCCGTGTTATTTGTCTCCGCATGTATATTAGACAAGGGGGATAATAATCCGAATAAAACTAAAAGTAGTGTAATAGAAAGATATTTTTTCATATTATGTAATTGACTCCTAACAATATAATGTTTTTAGATTTTAATATACAAAACAAACGGGCTGGATTTTAAGCTTAGCAGCTCATCAGCCCGTTTATAAAGCGTTCTTGCTTGCGTAGTTCACATTTAATTCTTTTTTAGTGATGATTAGGATTTACTAGTTTGACATATACTTAACTTTTTCAAAAAATTCTTTTAAACGTACAAATTCCTCTTTATCTCCACGTGTCGAAAAAACATCTTGATCTTCATGGGAAACGGCAATAGCTGGAATCGTTTTAAAAAGGGCAAAAGCTTGTTTTTTTTCTTTTATTTCATTAATTTTATGGAAGGGTATCTGTAATGAAATAGGTAGCTTGCCAAACACTTCACTATAAAATAATAATTGTCGTTCTGTATATGCTAAAATCCCTTGCACAGGAGTAGAATTTCCATTTGGTACACCGACTAATCCAGATATACCATTTTGCATTTCATAATAGGTTGTAATCATACCTTGTAAGCTCTCATTGGAATTCATTTTTTCTTGAAACTCTTTCATTGCATGCTCTTTTAAACTCATATCAACATCTCCTTAAATTAAAATCTATTTTTGATTTTTTACTAGAAAAGAAATACTAAATAATAATAGAAAAGCTAACATTGCTAAAAAAGGTATTGTTATAAATTTCAAAAAAACAAAATCAATCGCTGAGCAGTCTTCATATAAATGACAAAAGGCACTCTTTGTTTGCGTCATTTGTATAATGTATTGATATAAAGATATTACTAAGCCTATTCCTGAAAAATACTTGATATACTCATTTGCATTAGAATGTCTTTTAATTAAAGATACAAGACAAATTATAAATATAGGGTATAAGCATATCCTTTGATACCAACATAAACTACATGGAACTAAATTCATAATTTCACTTAAAAACAAACTACCTACTGTTCCAATGAACGATACCATTGTCACAAAGAACATATAGTTATTATAACGTATCAATTTCATAATTATCACCCATTTTTCTCCATCTTCTAAATAGAATTACTTATCATTATGATCATTTAAAAATTGGTTTAATTTTTTTTCTGTAATAATTTGATTGCTTAGACGAGCATCCTCTTTTCCATTTTTGTAGTGAATTAACATTGGAGTAGAATCGATATTGTGCTCAACAAAATAGTCTTTATGACTGTTCCTATTCTTAGACATTTCGATACTGTCTATTGTTATGTTTCTCTCTTTTATTACTTTATTCAAAGTTGGTTCTAACTCTTCGCATGCTGGACAACCAGTTCTATAAACATATAAGAAAAACGATTGATTACCATCTAATTTCTCCATATATTTTTCAAAACTCATATCTTTATATTCATGGTTATTATCAACTGATGAACTATACACATATATACCTATTCCAAAAGTCATTAAAATTACAATTAAAGATACAATGTATTTTTTCACAGATTTACACCTCTATTAAATTCAGATATTCTTTCTTTTGAAAAATCATATATTTGATCATAATAATCAAACAAGCAGGAATTATGATTAATAGAAATTACGCTTATATCCATATTTTTTAGGTTCTTCATAATCTTTAATGCATTCTCTTCGTCTACGTTACTTAGCACTTCGTCCAGAATTAAAACATCTGGTTTTTGTAGAATAGCTCTAGCTAAAGAAAGCCTTTGGGATTGCCCTAAAGAGAAGTTAGACGAATCCTCCATTACTGGGAAATCGTAGCCTTTATGTAGCCCATTAATAAAATCGTGAATACAAGCAGCTTTACATGCATTTACAATTTCATCATCACTAAATGCTTTCCCCAAAGTTAAATTTCCCCTTATCGTTCCAGGGATAAAAAAACGTTTATCATTTATATAGCAAACTTTTTCTCGAAGGGATTTTAAATTTATATCATTTATATCAATATCATTAACATAAATGGTGTTTTTAGATGTTTCTAGGAACCTAATTAAAAGCTTAGCTAACGTACTCTTTCCTGAACCACTTTTCCCTACAAAACTTACTATTTAATTTTCATTAATCTCAAATGAGAAATCTTTAAGTAATGGCTCTTCATTCTTATAATTAAAACTCAAATTATCTACTCTGATATTTTTTATTTTACCTTCTATGATTTGCCCATTATCATCGTCTTCTACAAGACTGGACTCTAAAATATCAAAGAATCTATCAGCAGCTATAATTGATTGTTGAATTTGAGGTTGAATACTGGCTATATGTTGTACAGATGTGAAGAAGAATGCTGACAATGATAAAAAAGTAATTAATGCTCCTGTTGTTAATTGTGAAGACATTACCTGTAACGCACCAACCCATAATACAACCATTGGAAAAATGTACTGAATTATATTTTTTAAATACAGACTATTGTTATTTGTATTTTGAAGCTTTAATACCTTTTTAATATATTCATCGACTTTCGATACACTCATTGCACTGATACTCTTTTCTTTACTCAAAGCCTTTATATTTTCAATACCATTTAACATTTGAATAAAGAATGAATTGACATTGGCATGCCCTTCCATTGCTTTTCTATTTTTATTTGATAAATTTTCAAAAAATAGATAGCAAATAATTGAATATAATAAAACTGGAATTAAAACTAATGCGAAAATTTTTCCACATTTAAAAAACTTTGATCGAGAAAAGTTTTTAACTTCACAAGAAAAAAGCATTTTACAATTGATGTCTGAGGGCAAAACCAATAAAGATATTAGTAAAGATCTTTTAATTAGCTCTCGAACTGTAGAAAACCATGTATCATCTATACTAAGAAAACTTGATGTTTCTTGTAGAGTAGGGGCGGTAGTGAAAGGAATTAAAAGAGGACTAATATCTATTTAATACATGTTAGTATTATTTTATTTGTTATATTGAGGTTAAAAAGTAATATGTGGATTATTAAAGGTTAATATAAAAAATTTTATTATATGTTCACTGAATATTTCATATGGTGAATTATTTAAGAGAACGATTTCATATTTATAACATTGTAAAAATATGAAATGTAACACTTTTGGTTCTATAAACACATCACAAATTGAAATTGTAAGTAAATGTGGTGTGTTTATAAATCAATAATATATTTTAATTCACTCAATATGATGTTATATGTTTTGTATGTTTTAGGAAGCTGAAATCTATTGATATATAAGGGATTATAGCACTTAAACATAACAAAAATGGTTGTAAAGATAACAAATTTGGTTATATGCTATAGGGTACCGCCACATGCCCATTAAACGTTTACTTTTATCCTTCATGACAATGCTTTTTTTCTTTTCATGTATCGCTTGGTTTTTCAGGCGTGTTTGCGTTTGATCATCGGTTAAATGATGGATAATGACACATGCTGGAAGCTTCTGATTTTGGCCAATGTATGCCTCGTGGATTTCTATTGTTTCACCAGGGATGAGATCCTACATCATTTGTGTCATATCAAGCTAGATGTATTCTGTTTGCTTTTTTAACGTACCGTTATTGAAGTATTCTGGGTCAGGGTTCTTGATATAAATGCGTATATTCAACTTCAACCGTGAGATATAGTAAATCTTTTTATCCTGAATGGTTTGTAAGTCTACTAAATCGAAGTAACCTAGATCACGTAAACACAAATCGCCTGCTTCTATGGTTTCAAGACAGATGGTACCATATGTTTTATCTTTATGCTTTCCTGGTCCAAGCTGCACGTTAATGAATTGACCGCTAAATAAATCATATTCCAATTGAATTTTCATGCCTGCCTTATTACTACTCCCACCTAAACCTTGATAGTCGGTGGCGAATTGACCAGGTAGTTGAAACACTCTTGCATCTAGAATACGTATACGATTGAAAGTAGAGATCATATGTGCAGAAAGTGAGTGATTTGAACAGAGTTTTTGTGTGAGAAGAGAAGTAAAAATTTCTCGAAGAAATGCTACGTGTTGACTAATCCAAATGCATAAATCGGCCAAATCTCTTGTGTCATACTTACTTTTACGTTTTACGAAACTTTTCTCCCGTAGGAGCTTTTGAAGGATACCTGGAGATAGATATCGCTTGAGTTCTTTAGCGAATAAATGAAACTCATATTGAATCGATAGCGTCATAAAAACGCAATCCTTTCTGTATATTTCTACAAAAAGGATTGCGTTTTTTAATTATATGATTACATATTATCCATTATTAGCTGGAGCCTCTCCTGTATTCCCATCATTACTTGGTGACGGTAGCGTTCCATGGTCATCCTCATTGTTTGGTGGTGTTGTATTCCCTTGGTCACTGCCACTTTTTGGCGGCGTTGTATTTCCTTGGCCATTACCATTGTTTGGTGGTGTTGTATCTCCCTGGTCACTACCGCTTTTTGGCGGCGTTGTATTTCCTTGGCTATTACCATTGTTTGGTGGTGTTGTATTCCCTTGGTCACTATCACTTTTTGGCGGCGTTGTATTTCCTTGGCTATTACCATTGTTTGGTGGTGTTGTATCTCCCCGGTCACTACCACTTTTTGGCGGCGTTGTATTTCCTTGGCCATTACCATTGTTTGGTGGTGTTGTATCTCCCCGGTCACTACCACTTTTTGGCTCACTTTGCTTTTGCTCTTCTTGTTTCTTTAATTCTTCTTGTTTCTTTTGCTTTTCTTTTTGCTTATTTTCACTCGGCTGTTCAGTCGTATTTTCTATTTTCGTATTTGGAGAAGAATCACGCTTCTCACCTTTAATACGTAATTCGCTACCTTCTTGAACTACACTGTTCGGCATTTTAAATTGTGACTTATCTGTAGCAAACTTACTCATCATTTCTTTAAAAATCAATTGAGCTATTTTCGTATTTTTACTACTAATGTAATCATCTTTACTATCCTTTGTATATCCGGTCCATACTGCCATCGTATATTGTGGTGTATACCCAGCAAACCAACTATCACGAGTTGCACTTTCTGGTAGATTATATTGTGCTATTTGTTCTAAAGAATAGTTTGTTGTACCTGTTTTACCCGCTATATCTAAAGAAC
>NZ_QORY01000041.1:1204-23408 GCF_008368755.1 Bacillus sp. AR2-1 | reverse complement strand
CCATATAACTTGGCAAAGATTTCTTCATCTTCTGAAACAGTTCATCCTCTTGCTTACTTAAATTGAAGCCATCATCATATTCTTTTAATAAAGAATCATATTTTTCAAGATCCTTTTCAATATTACCAATAATCCCCTCTTTATTTGTCCCCTCATTTGGTGACGCCGTAATTAATTCTAGTAAGTTATACTCTAATGAATTTTGTGTACGGAGCATTCTTTCTAATAAAACTACAGAATATTGATAATCATCTACTACAATCTCTGTATCATGCTTAATCTTATTAATAGAATAAATTGCTACACAGCTCATAATTACCATGCTCAATACTGCTAATGAAATAAGCGATAGTAATTTATATTTCACTTTTAAATTTTTTAAAAAATACATGCGTACACCCTTATTCCTTTATATATGGTTTTTTCAATTCATCATTCATTATTCACAAAATCAAGATAAAAATCAATGGTAATTATCACCATAGTAGTTTTACTGCAAGAAACTCTAAATCACAACAAACCTCAAATTACTCATAAATTGTATACAGTCCCATATGGAATCATTGAAAAAGCATTTCATATGGCATAGTTTGATACATTGGATAATAATACTCCATAGATGAATAGTACGGTTGTATATCTTGTTGCATTTGTTGTTGCGACTGCAATGCTTGTTGTGCAGCTTGAATTGTACTTTGCATCCCACTAAACGTGATACCTACAGTACCATACGGCCGTGTTCTAGCTTGAGAATCAAAATATGAATTAAACATTATTATTCAGCTCACTTCCATATAAGTTATTACAGCTTTTGCGATATGGGAAAGCCCATGTAGGACTTTAGTCCGCCTTTAGGCATGGGATGAAAGTATCGTTTTTGCATAGCAAAACATGATATACTTCATTTATAGTCATGCAAAAGACTCTAAAACAACTGTTCTCTGAAAGCAGAATACATGTGAGGTTGGAGTAGCCAATTCTTCTACTCCGTAAAATGTGTTAAGTCGTCAAGAACAAGACGTTAAAACATTTGAGAACCAACAACCTGTACGGTATGGTCACAGTAACGTAGCCCACGAACCTATATGGTCTGTTGTGGGAGTGGTGATGACACACCGCAATCTTGCACGTCAGCGATACCAGAAATGGACTTTGCCTTTGGTAGCAAGAATCCCACTGACGTTAGTCAGCTTGCCCCTTTAGGGGTGGGAGTGTCAAACAATATGTTATGATTCTTAATTTCATTAAGTGTTAGAAACTCCCCTTAACTTTTTTCCTACTTAAATCGAAAACAAGCATAACCCCGTTCTAAATTTAGGACGGGGTTAAAATTTAGTTGTTTAATTTTCGATATAAGATACTTCACTGTACTCAAAATATAACAATAAAATCGTTTAAAAATCTAAGGCTCATTCAACAATAGCACCCTTTAATGGAATAAATTAAATTATGAACGAGACCTAAAAACACAATCACTTATTTCTTATTGAACTAAAGCCCTTTTAGTTCAATAAGAAATGATGGCACCCCTTATGATAGTATCTACCGTACTTGATCTCCTATTGAAAAATATTAATGGGGATAGGAGGATTAAATGAAATTAAAATAACATACTTTTTCAATTACTAGAGAGAGAATTCATAAAATTAATCACGATTTTTCAGCTTATGCATCGAAAGTATTTTTCTTTAATGTTAGTGTTACTTTACCTAATTTAACGACTCCCACAATTATAAAAAGCAAAGGTATTAAAAATAAGAGATGCCCTATTCCTGGAGCAAATAATGTTACCGTAGAAAAAGGACCAAATAATTTAGGAAATCCAATTAAAATACTCAATGGTAGCAGCCAGTTAAATATTAATATAGACAACCCATTTAGAATCCTACGGAATGTTGTTACTTTACGATTTTTAGGTTTGAAAATTCTGTAAACTGAACAAACAATTAAAGCAACTATTGCCAGTAAAATCAAATCAATAATTACATATTTCATAAATGGATTGCTATCAGATATAGAAGGTTCTTCATTATGTACCAGCTTGTTTATCCCGCTTATGATGGCATCATATTCATTAAGATTAAGATAATCCATTGAATTGATCTGCAAGCTGATGCCATACTCCCCATCTAACACAACTTTTGAGTATGTATTTTCTGTCCATCCATTATGGGAGATTCCTTCATTATTCACTTCCCATCCCATTGCATAGTAGGTATTATTCCCCATGAGTGCTGATGGATGATGCATTGTGGTCAATGCATTCGCTGATAAAATACTTTTTCCTTTAAATTCTCCCTGATTCAATAGTACGATCATATAATTTGCCATATCCTCCGCACTGGAAATAAGGTAACCTGAAGAAACAGTTCCTTCATGGATTAATTGCTTTGTCGGCACCTTTAATCCAAATACAGTTTGGTATCCAGTCGCAATTGCATTGTTTGTATCATCTTTTGGATTAACATAACTATTGTTCATTTCAAGCGGCTTGAATATGAATTCATTGATATACTCTTTATACGATTTATTCGTAACCTCCTCGATGACTAAACCTAAAATGTTATAATTTAAATTCGAGTATTGATATCGTTCGCCCACAGAATATGTCAATTCTGTATTTGCCAAGCTTTTAATATGTTCTTTTAATGTTTTATTCCCTTGTGCTATAGATACTTGACCATCATTTGTAGAAAGACCGCTTGTATGATTCAGTAAATGTTGAATGGTGATTTTTTCAGATGCTCCTTCATCTGCAATTTGAAACCAAGGTATGTAGGATTGCACCGGTTCTTCTAGGGAGATTTTTCCTTGTTCCACTAACTGCATAATGGCAAGAGCCGTGAACGATTTAGTAGTCGAACCAAGAACAATTGGCGTTTGCGATGTCATTTTTGTCCCATCTGGATTTGAAATACCATATCCTTGTATATATTCCACTTTATCTCCCTTTACGATAGCCAATGATGCACCAGGAATGTTCAGTCTCTCTATCTCATTTGTCATAAACTGATCAACCTTAGAAATATCAAGACTACCATTTGTAGATTCGTTATCGTTTGCAAATACAACTCCGTTAACACTTATCATTAGCATTAGTATGGCGATTACGAACATTTTGCCTATTGCAGATTGTCTTTTCCTCATAACCGGTTTTTCTCTGATTTCATTCCCGCATGTAGAAAATTTAAGTTTTTCTTGCTTAACAAAGTTTATCATTTCAGTCTCCTTGTCTCCCCTGTTATCTGAATACCTACACTCATATAAACTACTTCTATGTTCAACCAAAAAAATTAACTACAATTTTAGATTAAGACAATCCTTCAGAAATCCTACACTAATATTAACATAAATATCCAATTAGATTTGCGATTCTTATTCCATTAAATGGCCCGATTGTTGAATAACATGACTGGCGCTTTTTAAACAACTTTATTATGTTTTAAACGACTTTATTGTAAATTAAACAACTTTATTATCTCTGTACACTTTTTCAAGTTAGATTTATAGGTATTTTATTGCTTTTATTATATTTCTTATTTATTTAATATATGAAATTTTAGATTTGAAAATATTATTTCTTCTTATTTAAATATTATATTTGATCACCTTCTTACTTTACATGATATTCGTTTAACTACTCAAAGTATACCAAGTGTACTCTTGTACATAATAAGGTTATTAAACGTGAAATTGAGGAGGGTTTGTATGCAACATCATAAAAAGGTCATAGAAAAATCTGGTTCTGTTATGAATCCAAATTTTGCCGAAACTGATGCGCAAAAAGTGAAACAAGAAATTCAGAATGATGTAAGAGCGGGACAAGGAGCAATGACTTCCCGAGAAGCAGGGGCAATGCGAGATTAAGAAAACACTCCTTACTGGTTAAACTTCTAGAAATTTAACCAGTAAGGAGTTATTACAGAACTATTTTAGCTTTTTACATTTATCATTTAAAAACATAATGCATTTCTCTTGTAGATCATAGGTTAATTTCACATCAAATTTTTCACGATTAAATCTCTTTTTTCAAACTAAGATTATTTTCTTTCAGATAATTTATTGCATCTTTGTTCACCGCTCGTAAATCTATACCTTGTTTTTCCGCTGCAAATGAACATCCACAATAACATTGACGGAAAACATCATATTCATTACACATTTCAATTGAGCGTTGATATCCATTACTTTTTTTAAAATCACTTGGTAAATAACGTGAATCATAATTTTGTTGCACACCAATTCCAAGTTCATTTATTAATTGACTATTTTTATTTTTAGAAAGAGTAATTGCACTGCCGAAGTAATCAAATCCCCTATCCTGTGCTACCTCAGCTGAACGATCCAATCTCATATCAAAACAAGCTGAACAACGAAGCCCACCTTCTGGCTCTTCTGCCAAACCTTCTTCTTTTACCATTTTAAAAAATACATTTGAACGATATTTATCCTCAATAAATCCTACTGTGTGCCCTGTTCGATCATTAAACTTGTCTACAAAAATCTTTTGTTCATTAGAGCGTCGCATGTATTCACTTTTCGGGTGGATATTTGAATTTGAGAAGAAGATTGTGACATCTGCATGTTCTGCAAGAAATTCCAATGAAGAAGTACTACAAGGAGCGCAACATGAATGAAGTAACACTTTTGGTCTTTCGTTCTTTGCTTCCCAATCTTTAATCATTTTTCTTAATACTTTGTCATAATTTATTTTCTGGTTCTTCATTTTTTTTAAATACGTTTCAACATCTAACACTTCTTTCACAACTAAACCTCCTATTTATTTTTATTTATCTATTTTATCATTTAAATCCATGAATACAAATATAGTTATATACATCTATTTACAACCCTTAAAACTGTTCTTTTGAACTTTTGATGACGGTCCTAATAATGTACGTAGTCTATTACCTTTATTTCTACAATATATCTTTAATCATTCTTTTTCATCACAAAATCTTTTGGGCTACCTTTTAGCTGGTAATACTTCACGTTAAGACGAATAACTACTACGATGATTACCAAAAATCCTATCATATATAACATTGTTCTTTTCTCCGTTTCTTATTGTTTAGCGAACCTATTCTGTAAATACTTCACATGTTTCTTCTCAATATCCTTACCCATAATGTTTGCTTGTAATATAGTTTGATAGATATGTTGGACTTCATCGATTATTAGTTGCGGTTCAATATATGATTCAATACATTTTTTTAGATCGTTATAATATAGGACATGTTTATCTTTAGAATGAACATTTACCCTTTTTAAACTGCATTTTGGATGAAATACGGCAATAGAGATACACGGCAGCTGTTTTTCCATCACCCATTCAATTGCCTTTATATGTTTATAGTTTTGTCGAAATGGGTTTTGAAAAGAGGATTTCTTTCTAAAAATACCCTGTGTCCACCTGGCTGATTTCTCACTTCCATAAATCCAGCCCTCGTAGTTCTTTGTCTCTATAACAAATACACCTGTTTCCGCGATAACAATATGGTCAATTTGCGTTGTATCACCATACTCCGTATGAACCGTCACATCATGTAACACATAATAACTTTTGGGATCTAATTTGCCCAATATACGTTTCACAAATTTTTCCCCAGCTTTCCTTTTCCATTTCGGTACATGTTTTTTTAAAACGATGTTCAAAGGAATCAGAATTACAATGAGAATCAGTTCGAATATCAATACTTTCATAATAAAATCCTCCTTTTCACATTCTTACGTTACTGCGCATCAAATGATATATATACGTTTCTAATCCTAAAATAAAATATGAGATACATAAGCCTTTTATCACCATCTCTACAAATCCCAATGCTAAAGAAACAAGGATTCCACCCCGAAACTGAAAAGGTCTAGTTACCCTTCTATTTACTGGCTTTTCAATGACACCAAAGTTAGCCCAGGTGGGTAAACGTTTTTCTACATTCTTTATTGTGCCCATTAATCCGTATTTTAGGGACAGAATGAAACAACCGATTAATAAATATATAATGGAAGAAAAATAGATAGATAGGCCCATAACAATAATTGTGAGCAGCCAACCGATTAAAATGGAATTTCGTAAAAAAATATACTCTCGATTTCTTTTCAAAACAAACAGTCCTTTCAAAATAGATCAGGTTATTTTCAATTAGGAAATATTTACATTCAATCATAGGAATGATATGATACTCCTCTATTAATTTACGAACTAGCCTAAAGAGGATTGTAATAGATAGGTTAAAGCTTATAGTAGATAATACGGTAACAGAACAAGAAACAGATTCAGCTTTTTCAAACCTTTTCACCTGCAAAAATACAACTGTATTTCTAAGTGGCATAGTATCTCCTATATCGCCGGAAATACTTGAAGAATATGAAAGAAGAAAACAAATAGATAAAAGGTACTGAATGTAAATTCAGTACCTTTCCCATCTTTATATATAGTTTTTCACATATTAGCAAATAACCATGGAGCGAGTACGGCTAACATACACAGCAAACAAGAACCCGTTATAACACGGTTGGACCAACGGTAATACTCTGGCTGTTTCGTACTCTCATGAATTTTTCTTAAACGAATACCTGCGATTAACATAAACGGTGTGAAAATAAGTGCTGTTGCTTTAAACAGGTTTAAAAAATCCGTAAAGATGTTCATAAACGAAAATACATCCGAACTGAACAAGAAGTACACACTTAGTCTCAGGGAAATCATACTAATAAATGAGAAAATCATACTTCCAGTTGCCCACTTCATCCACTGGCCATTCTTTGTAATTAACGCCATAACCATGACAATAATGCCTAATACGAATGAAATAGAAAAGATATTTACTCCTACCTTAAAAGCCGGTGCATACAAACCTTCAATCTTTTGTATGATTGATGAGCCAAATGAATCATCTTTCTCTTTTATTTTCGTTCGATTGTTTAATCCCTCTTTAAAGGATGACGAAACATCATTCCCCTTTAATTCATTAAAATCTACTTTTACAGAGGCCTGAGCTGCTTGTAAGGGGATAAAAAGTAAAGCCATTAAAACAAGCGTACATAAGACTCCTATCATCCTTTTTTCTTGTTTCATCACACATCCCCCGCTAATTTTGGTTTAACGCTCTTTAATTTGATTTGATTTCCTTCTGCAACATAATAGAGATCTGCCGCATAATAGATATTTGCTTTTGTATATGCCCCCATAATTGCATTCGCGATTTCTTCCTTCTCTACTGCCATATATGTTTCATTTTCATTGTAAAATCCAATTTCAATTCGATTAATATTATTATTTAATACTGTAATATGTAACTCTTTTAAGCTATCTAAACGATTTCCTAATCCACACACTAACTTAAATACTTTATTTGCAATTGTTGGTGGTTTGACATAAGTCGTATTAAAATGAATAGTTTCATCATCTATCAATCCATCCTCCTCAACTGCACATGTCATAATGAACGAATGATTTTGTTTTTCTATTTCTTGTTGACTCAACTTGCGATCAATGACATATTTCAGGCTTATTGATAGATTTTCTATATATTCATCCAGTTCGGTATTTGAAATTTTAACCTCTGAGAATTCCGGAAAAATCATGTAAGCGTGTATATTAGAACTACTTTTACTTACACGTAATAACTGAACTTGTTTCTTTTCATAGCGCACCGCTTGTTCTAATTTTTCTACTACGTTGTTGCTTATATGATCGATTGCCATATATTATCACTCCTATTTACTTTGATAAAATAATTTTTCATACAATACTCATGTTTTGATACTATCTATTTAAAGCATTGGAATATTACGAAGAGTTCTCAATTCTCCTGTTCTAAGACTGTTAATCACTTGAATCTTATAACATTTTAATATTACAATGACGTACAATGTTTCATTATAGTCGAATATTCTCATATGGTGAATCGTTCTATCCCACTCATTTGTACAAAAATAAATAAATTTTATCCTTGTACAAATGAGTGAGAAAATGCTGTATTTCATGCTATCTAAGAAAAGATAACTAAGAAATACATTCATATATTTCCTAGTTATCTATCATTGGATGCAACTAATGTATAGAAATAAGATGAATCAATTTATAATGCTATATAGCAGTTAACTTTCTGGTAATATTTCTCCCACTGTATGAATCCAATAACGCTTGTTATCAGACATATTCATGACACGTGTCAGTCATTGTTCTCGTCCTATCACTTTTGCAGCCCACTTTACAAAAACCATATCTTCTACATTGGATACTCCTCTTTGAACTGGAAAAATGTGTTCTATGTGTTCTATGTGTTCTGTTTCTAATAGAAGCGAAACATGTTCTAGTTCTGGATAAAATTCCTATATCCTAATAGTCCCTCTGGTATATCCTCATCACTTGAAAATGGAATATCATAAACCACTTCATCATAATCCACTTCTTCTATAGCTTCATGTTTTAACTTGTTACCCTCTTATTTAACGAGATTCTCACGAACTGATGTAGTAACTAGATTATATATACTTTCTACATCCTTTTCTAAGTGGATTTCTTTCGTTGGAGCAGTAACACGCTCTTGTTCCCTTCCGATAGGTCTATTTTCTCTTGGGCACCAATAAACGGGGCATTCCATCGTTTTATTTTCCCTTTCTTTTTTCTTTGCTTCTTCTATTAGAAATTTTTCCTTTGAATTACAAACTACCAAAAACACATAACAAAATAGACCGATAAAAATTTTTGTAAACATGATATTCCCTCCAATTTCTTTTTTACAATAAAAAAAGAAGATCCAAGTATATACATCACTTAGTTCTTCCTTTTTCCCTCTATACACTACCTCGACATAATTAAAATGGTAGTTCATCATCTGTAATTTCCGATAGCTTATCCATAACAGTAAATATATCACCTGGCTCTTTGGATTACTTTCTTTTTTCCTGCTCTTTTGAATCATCTAATACTGTCCAAATGTTATCTTTTTTCATTTTCATATCTCCTCTTTCTTGTAATTTGTTAAGATTCATAACCCAGCCTGCGAACTTGAAAACAGTACAAAAAAGGCTTCTTCAAGTCGATTAATAATGTGCATAGCAAAATAAGCTATATATACACTAATCGGCTCAAAGAAGCCCTTTCACAAATGAAACAAGACGCAACTTGCTTCTACAACTCAACCACAACACAATAAGGTGTGGGAATAAACGGAATCAAATAAACTAACAATATACCTATATATTATACATTTCAGATTTACATTTCAAGATTTTTCAAAAGAAATTATTCTATCCTCTTAAAATCTAAGAAGAAAATTATTATTACTGATAATAAAAATCAATACTTTTAGCGTACTTATAAAAGTATAATGTGTCTACTCATCTCCCTCCTAAAACGTAAAAAAGCACTTATTGCCTTTAATTGACAATCAAGTGCTTTAAGTTCATATGTTTTTAAGTAGCATAAATTTGTAAGTTTTATAGTAACAGTATGACACCTTTTATATGTCATAACAACTACTACGTTAAAACTTACGAGTTTGTACGAGTTCGTTAGTTTAATATACAATCCATGTGTTTATATTCGCCACCAAGTAAAATGTCATCTCACCTAAGCTCGTACTTCGTTTTCTATTCTATTATTGGACACAGTACCCTATGATGGCCAATCATCATGAAGTACGTAATTTCAAACACTTATTTCTTTCCCTAAAATACTAACCTTTATTCTGCTTTTTAATCATTTCCATCCCATTCATAAATCTCTTAATAGAATCCTCATTCTTCAATAATTCACTTAAGTATAGCAATACATCAAACTCTTCAGGGTCTGCATCATAATAAATCATTCCTGGATCAATAAAAGGCTCATAAACTATATTACAGATATTTTGTCCTCCTATTGTTACACTAAAACATCTTTTCAATTTTGAAACATAACTATTTGTACAAATTAGATTTTCTATAGATGTTTCAAATGATTTTCCATTATAGAAAAAAAATAGTTTGTTATCTTTAACATAAATACCAACTACCTGTCCATCTTCACTAAATCCTCCGACACCTTGTCTAACCAACTTTACTTTATTTTTTTCAACTACTGAATATCCGCTAGGTTCTAATATAATATACGTTCCTGTCTTAGAGTAATTATTCATTATTATCATAAGTTATCCTGTCCCTCCTAATGCTCTAATCCTAATAGTGTGTTTATTACATCATCTTTTTGCATTGATTTTTGAATTATAATTTTCCATACTTGTTCATCTGATTCATAAATTCCTTTATCAATGTACGAATCTTTTATCTTATTAAACATACTCTCAGCTGTCGGTCCTATTGGATTACCATATTTTTTTATATTTCTTTCCTCTAAACCGGCTCTCTCCTCAGCAGTCATATTTTCCCTCGCTGCATTTTTTTGCTGATTACGTGCTTCTACAACATGTTCAGCTATTTTTTCTTTAGAAAATCCTTCAGATATCATTTTTTCGATATCACTTTCTAATTGTTTAGATGCTTCAAGATAATCTTTTCTTACATTTTGCATTTCTTTTGTCCATTCAACATTTGTAAAGTCATATTCTAGTTTATTATATGCAGTACCCTCTTTTGGTAAATATCCATATGCTCCATTATCATTAGCATGTATCTGTTTAAGTACATCGGGCTTTACTTTTTCTAAAGGTATTCCCTCACCCGTTTTACCAACACCAGTTTTACCCATACCCTTATTTCCACTAGAACTGCCCTCGCCTTTAGCAAACTGATGGGTTGATAGCTTTTCTTCAACTCGATGAAAATCAGGTGTATCAAATTTAGAGCGTATATTATTTGCACCTGTATAGGCAAATTGATTTTTTGGCATTAAAATATTATTCAACATGTCAACACTTTGCTTAAACTTATCTAAAGTTATTACGTTCTTAGTGCCTTGTATAAAATTTACACTTTCACTAAGTTTTGAGGTTTTGCCTAACGTTGAAACTTTATCTACACCTTTTGTTCCTACAAATAATTCAGCAATTGCTAATTTAACTTGCATCTCTACATTTCCATACCATTTAGCTCTGCTATTCCAATCTCCATTTACAACATCTTGATTCCACGAATCAGAAATAGCTTGTTCTACAGCAGCAAATGTTTCATCGATGTGAGAAAGGGCATACACAGCACCCTCAACACTATCTATTGGATGTAAAATTGTGTTTACTATTCCTTTAAGTTCATCTAACACCGCTTCATTTTGCCCTTTTTTGTAGTTATGATATTGCCCGATAATAGGAGTGTTTTCTATCTGGCGAATAAATTTTTTGTACAAATGATCCATCGCTTCTACGTTATTTTCAACAATATCTTTAAATTTATCGAACAACGATTCTTCTATAATACTGATTTCTTCAGAATGATGTTTTTTTTCTTCTGTAATCGCTTGGATAGAAGTCGTCCATTCCATATTCAAGCCTTGTGTACTAAACGTACCACTAACAGGACTAAATCCTTTCCCACTTTGAACTTCGGCAAGACCAGTAGTAATACTAGCTGCTAATTGAAGGGCCGTGCTGTAGTTATTACTGGATGTATAATTGAATTCATATAAATGCTCTAATTTTTCTTCAAGTTTTTTTCTCATCTCAACTAAAACAGCTACAATTGCGTCTATACCCTGCATTGGTGTAGCTTCATCTATCACTTCTATACTTGCAATCATTTGATTGATTTCTTGAATTTGCTCTCTTACTTCTTGTTCGATTACATCCGTGGAAGCAACTTGTGATTGAAAATCTCTTGGAAAAGCATCATTTTGACGAATTAATTCTTCACATAAATAAATAATACCCTGTGCTAAAGGACGAAAGGTTTGGACAAAAAATATTTTTGCACTACTATATGTTCGTCCTTGCAGAACCGTATCAGTTGCAAAAGCATCAATCGACTGAATGACTTGTTCCATGCCTTGAATAGTAGCGGTACATACAGCATTCATGCTTTGAGTCTGATTTTGTACTTCCCCTAAATACATATTTAAACTCATGCTTTGTCCTCCCTTTTTAATTGCTGTTGCCTATAAATAAGGTTGGTTTCTAAATCAATAAGATCGCATCTTTCTTTAAGCAATATTTCTTTGTGATTTTCCAATTCAAGTAATGATTTCCGCTCGATATGTTCCGATTCTTGAAGCTTATTTATAAAAATTAGAAATTTCTCTATCACCATGCCATGTTTTTTAAAATCCTATTAAATAAACGATTATTTCGATTTCTCAATTCGTGAAATCCTATTACCGCTCGTCTCTGGATTTGAATCGCAGCTTGATTTCGACTCTGTTTTTTAAATATTATCCGAAATCCTTAATTTAATTAATTTATTTGCTTTTCAATCTTTTTATCCATCTTTTTCTTCCTCTCCTTCTCTCACTACTGTAGATTATCACATTAGTGAAATGTCTTTTGTAATTCGTTATCCATTCTTTCAAACTCCTTAGCTGCTGAATGAATATTATCAACTGCTTGTTGAAAGGTCCCACAAAATTGTCTAGTCAAATCCAGCATTTGTTGATTCGTTTTTTGTGTTTGAGCATTAACAGATAGTGTAGTACGACTCGCCTTTGTTATAGAAAGATTCGTCGCACTTTGGATTGTATCCGAAGCATTTTTCATCGATGTAGCGATTTGTTTAGCTGTTTGAAAATTACTTTGAAAGTTCTCCATTATTTACACCCACTTTATTTATAAAATCATATAGAAAATTATACCATGTAAGAATATTTCAATGTATCAAATATTTTTAGTAAAGAAATGTATAAGCTATAGGTGAATCAGGCGTGGAAGGCAGACTAGTAAAAACTGTCGAAATATATAACCCATTTAAGGGTACATGATCGTAAATAACAGATTTGAATACAGAAAGATGAGGAAATAATTCAGTCTCATTAAACATTGAACTACCCCCACTTTCACTTCGTTTAGAAGTGGGGGATTCCTAAGTAAAGAGTTCTATCGAACTCTAATTGATTAGGCTAACCCCGCAGTCCTTGCGGTTAGAAGCCTTATTGCTTCATTCTTTATATTGATACTTGCGTTAATATCCCTATCATGGTGTGTACGACAAGAAGGACAGTCCCATTTACGTAGGTTTAGATTTTTAACGTCTTTGTTTTGATATCCACAACAAGAACATAATTGGCTGGAAGCATATGTTTTCGATACGGCAATGACTTGTTTGCCATACCATTTTGCTTTATATTCCAACATGGTTCGAAACTGTGACCAAGATACTTCACTAATTGCTTTTGATAACTTACGATTTGTTAACATATTTGATACTTGCAAATCCTCTATACCGATAACATCGTGGCTTTTGATGATTTCAGTTGAGATTTTGTCTAAGTAATCTTTTCTAGCATTTGATATGTATTCATGAATTCTAGCTACTTTTACTCGTTGTTTATTCCACCGAGAAGATCCTTTCATTCTTCTACAAAGAACACGCTGTGCTTTCGCCAACTTATCTTCTAATGATCGGAAAAACTTCGGATTTTCATAGGAGATTCCATCTGACAAAATGGCGAAATCTTTTAGTCCTACATCTATCCCAATGTAAGAATCTGTTTTCGGAAGTTCTTGTACTTCTGTTTCAACTAACAGTGACACAAAATATCTACCAGAGGGGTTCCGTCTAACTGTAGCATTTACAATACGTCCCTTTACTTCGCGACTTTTGGCAAATCGAACAAGACCTAGTTTCGGCAACTTTATCTTGTTTCCTACAACAGAAATGTTTTCATTTGTTTGTTTTGTGGTGTAAGATTGTACGTTGTTTTTCTTAGATTTAAAGCGCGGTGCGCTGTTTTGTTTTTTGAAAAATCGTGTATACACATCCGCAAGGTTGCGAACAGACGACTGAATCGCAATACTATCCACTTCTTTGAGCCAAACAAACTCTTTCTTCATGGCAGGAAGTTTGGCAGAGCATGTACCATAGGTCAAGCCTTTTCCTGTCTCTTTGTATGTGTGATCCCAAAAGGATAGAAAATGATTGAATACAAAGCGGGAACAACCAATCGTTTTGTTTATTAGAATTGCTTGTGCTTGATTTGGATAGATACGAAACTTATAGGCTTTATTGACAATCATTTCATTCACCTCCATTTCGGTATATAACTATTATACACCAAACATACATTCGATAAATAGTAAAGTAACACCTTCTGTATGTCGAACAAGGGATGGCTTCCTGCCATCCCTTGTTCGAAGTCAATTCATCTCCCACCTACTCACTTCGCGTTCCTTGAGGAAGGAGTCTTCTTGGCTAAAATGATAAAATGTTTTTCTTATTATTTTAAATCTTATTGATAGACCTTCTTTTCACTTTCCTTCACATCTATGTTGTTCTCACTTATTCATTCTACATCGTGATTAAAAACTTGAAAAAATCTTCTTCATTTAAAGGTTTACTGTAAAAATAGCCCTGAATTAAATAGCATGAATGACGTTGTAATACTATTAATTGCTCCTTCGTTTCTACCCCTTCTGCTATTACTTTCATATTTAAAGTATGGGCTAGTGAAATAATAGTTTGTATAATTTCATCTCCATCATTTGAATTTCCAATCCTATTCACAAATTCTCTTGGAATTTTCAAAGTATCAATTGGATACAAAGGTAGGTAGGCTAACGAAGAATATCCAGTACCAAAATCATCAATTGATAAATGTACACCATATGATTTTAATGCTTTTAACTTCGATAAAGTTTCTTTTTCATCTACCATGGCAATTCGCTCCGTTAATTCCAAATCGATCAAATTAGCTGGTACTCCAATTTCTTCAATGGTAGATATAATGGCTTGAACAAAATCTTTCTGTTCAAACTCTATAGCTGATAAATTTATCCCCATTTTTAGATTTGTATAACCTGCAGAATGCCATTCTTTCAGTTGTAAACACGCTTGCTGTAGCGTCCATTTCCCAATTGTAATAATCTGTGATGTTTCTTCCGCGATAGGTATAAACTCAAAAGGTGAAATTAGCCCCAGCTCTGGATGTTGCCAACGTATTAATGCCTCTGCACCAATAACCTTTCCTGCCTTACTATCAACTTGTGGTTGGTACAATAAAAACAACTCATTATTTTCAACTGCATTCGGTAAATCTTGCTCTAATCGTAATCGTCTTGTTATTTTTTGAGATAATGTCTCGTCGTATATACAAACAGCATTGTTACCTTTTTCCTTTGCGCTATACATAGCAATATCAGCGTGTTGTAAAAGTGTTGTGGCATTTGTTCCTCCAAATGGATACAACGCTATTCCTATACTAAGGGATAAGTAAAAGCTGTGTTGATTTATTACAAATGGTTCTTCAGTTATACGAAATAGTATTTCGCACAAATCCAATAGCTGTTGCTCTGTTTTGTTATGGACAATGATTGCAAACTCATCTCCCCCTATTCTTGCTATAGGAATAGTTGGTGGCAGACATGTCCTAAAACGGTTGGCAACTTCTTTTAAAACCCTGTCACCAATTGCATGACCCAGTGTATCATTAATGTTCTTAAAGCGGTTTAAATCTAAATACAGGAGTCCAAACCTATCCTGCGTTTTTTGTACATGCTCAATGGATCTGTCTAATTCTTGTTGGAAGAATATTCGATTCCCAATCCCCGTCACCGTATCATGAAATGCTAGATAGTTTATCTCATCCTGTTGTTGCTTCATCCTCGTTATGTCTTTTACCATTATATAACTCCCAAAAGTTTGTCCTTCTATCATAATAGGAACAATAGTGACGTACCAAAAATGTATATCCTTCTCATTATTATTTTTCACACGTAACTGTAACGAAGACGAACTACATCGTTTCCCCATCTTTAGAGCTGCTTCCAATTCAGATTTATCCTCATCTAAAAAAATTGAGAAGCACTCTTTTCCTATTAATGCAGCACTGTCTCTCCCTAATAACATACTTCCAGACTGGTTTATATTTAAAACGGTACCATTTGAATCAATTGTTAATATAGGATCTGGATGATACTCATATAAGGACTTAAACCTCTCTTGATTTTTCACCAAATCATTAGATTTTTTTATTAAATCTTCCGTTCTTTGAGATACTTTTTGCTCTAATTGATTATTAAACACTTTTAATGTTTCGGTTAAATCTTTGTTTTGCATCCGTACAATTGTATGACGAATCAGTACAAATACAAAGGCAATACAATTTCCCGTAATCAGTGTAGTGGAAGAAGTTTGCTCTTTGAAAGTAAAAACAATTAAAATTGCAACTGCAAGATAAGGGAATATGACAAGAAGTTTCTTTCCAAATGTCGGATTAATAATAAAATAATTTCTTCTAAAAGTTGCACTCCTTGGGATAGTAGCAGCAATGGCAATAAATAATAGAAAAACTCTATACAAACACCTTAATAATATAAGTGAACGATGTGATAAATCATCTTGTAAATAGAAATATAAATAGTCCGTAATAGACAATCCCGTTAATACTAAGATAAAAATAAATAATTTACTTTTCGCATTAAAAATTGCTGGTCGAAAGATAAGGCTAACTCCTAGTAATAGAAGCAATAAATCTATAATTGGGAAAATAAATGAAAGAAAAACATCTCCAATTGATAAGAATAAGATATTTGCAGAAGGTTTATTAAATAGGTACCACTCTAAGGTAAAAATGGCAGTAACAACAATACATAAATCACAAATTAAATACGCTTTTTCCCATTTATTACATTCCATCATGATTTTATAAAAGAATGCAAAGAGAAAGAAGAATAAGAAAAACAACAAAAACACATCAGAAATATTAAAATTTTGTATTGGTAATTCTACATTAAGTACTTGAAAAGCGGATATAAAATTTCCGATCAAGAAACACCCTATAGCAATAGTAATACAAACCCAAAATACTCCTAACTTAACTTTTCTGGATACTATAGAATAGAGTAATGAAATAAGTACAATAGTTTCAACAACTAATGATGAGAGTCGTATATTAAAATCTGATACAAAATAAAGATTCGGAAAAACAAATAAAAATATAAAGCAAAAGCTTAAATAAGCTAATAGAGCCAATATTAATACATAAAATTGCACATGTGAATGTTTACGCAATATATTCACCTTCTTAAGTCTTTCATCATTTTTTATTAGATTTGTTTCTAATTATTATTCCTATTATGACCATTTCAAAAGATTTCTTTCAAAACAACTTATTGTTAGTCGAACTATTTATCTTTTTTTGTCCATAACTTTTTATAGATCCATTAAGGACTCTAACTAAAACACCGACTTATTTATAATTCTTAATAAGTCGGCACCAGTATACACTATAAAACTAAAAATCATTACAAATAACAAAACTATACTTTAGCAATTTATAAATTACTTATTACTAGAATTGCTAAATCTTCTTTTACTCATCATAATCTATATTCAGATACATTATTTCCTTTCCATTCGTAATAATCTAAAACCCCTTCATAAATAGCTTCTGCTGCAATCTGTCTGCCGTTTGCCGTAGATAGTTTACTGTAATCGATACCATTATCTATAAAAGCCAATTCCGTTAACACAGCTGGCATATCGTTTTCTCTTATAACATGAAGATCTCCATGTTTAACGCCTCTATCACGCGTTTGAAGAGCCTCCACTAAACGTGTTTGAATTTTTTCCGCTAAAACACGGCTTTCTTCTACATGAGGATTTGTTTTTTCGGATTCAGAAGAATTATAGTAGTATGTTTCTGTCCCTTTTGCATTACCATTAAAAGCATTTGCATGAATGCTTATAAAGATATCACCCTCATTTTGCTTTGCAAATTTAACACGTTCCTGTAAAGAGCTTTTTTGGTCATGTCCAGGTCTAGTATCAGATTCGCGAGTTAATAAGACTGTAAATGGTGTACGCTTTTCAAGTAATTGTTGTAGACGTAAAGAAGTGTCTAATACGATTTTACTTTCTGACAATCCTTTTGTGGGCTTTCCAGGATCTGCGCCACCATGTCCAGGATCAATAATGATTGTTTTACTTTCTATAGGATTTTTCGGACCAGATTGAAGGGTATCTGTTTTGGCAGTAAGTTGTGCGGCCTCTGCACGTGTTATGAATCTATTTGGTTGCCAACCATTATCAGTACCAACGGAAATCTTTAAATCAATTAAAATATTGGCAAACTTTTCACCCCAATGCCCTTTTAAATCATCAAATTTACTTTGCACATGACTATTTGTTCTATCTTGTAGCTTATATGCATTTACTAACATTGCTGCCATAGCAGCACGGGTAACTTTTCCTGAGGGATTGAATATTCCATTTCCTTCACCGTTAACTATCCCTGCTTTTTCAGCAGCAGCAATATAAGGGGTTGCCCAATGATTTTGAGAATCTGTAAAAGAAGGTTTTGCATTTGTATCAACATGTATACCTAGAACTTTTGTCATAATGGTTGCAGCAGAAGCTCTATCTAATGTATCACTTGAACCAAAAGTGCCATCTGGATACCCACTTAATACTTTTTTATCTACTAAATAATTAACAGATTTGTCAGCCCATGCAGGAACATCTGGGAATTTGTGAGTATTTGCAAATGCACTAGATGAGTAGGATAGTAGACTCCCAGCAAGAATTCCTGTAGCAATTAATTTGTATTTCAAAATGTAACACTCCTAAAATATATTACAGCTTGGTAAATCTATCATTTATAGTTAAACTCATAAGTAATATGACCTAGTTTAATAGATTGGGTTGGTATTATCACTATATTACAGGTAAATAATATAAGGTTGATTAAAACTATTATTTCGAAAAGAATTCACAGACATACACTTGTAGTAAGGGACTATTTGATATATTTACCAAGCTTGTGTAACTAGTATAGTTACTTATATATACGAGTGTCAATTAAAAAAGAATTACATTTTTGTAAGATAATCATGTTAATAATATAGTAAGTAATTATTATATAAGGTGAATAATTACTCATTGTAATAACTATAAGGATGAATGAAATAAAGAAGGATGTTTAGTGTTATTTACCAGTTATTTATTGTGGTTTTATTTTCGTTGGACTTCTATTATTATTTGTATTATTTGGTCATCATACTGCGGGGGGGTTAAATTTAAACAGTCATTGTGACCTCTTACCAAATGGTGCAACAGGTTTGATTATATCTATGTTGGTCGTTATCAATTAATTATTAAAGATAATAGATTAAATAATTTTGATTTATATGTGGGGTATTTTTGTATATCTCCTGAAAAAGGCGAATAAGAAGTACTCTCCTAAAATTTCTATCGAAGTACTTCGTATATACTATTTACTGTATTTTAGATAGTAACTTTGATCGCAATAATTCTTGAATAAATGCATCTATGTCAATAAACTTTTGTTGTTTATTAAACTTAAATTGCCATAAAGATTAATAAGTTGCCATGCAAACGGAAATGTTTGTTTTAATCTATCTCTAAATATTGGCTATTTTCTTCATGTAAGTCAGCAAATTAGTAAAAATATAGGAATTATAATAAATGATACGATTCGCTAATAAACAGTACAATCACCCAGATAGGTGGATTATTTTCATTTTTGGCCCATTATAAACATAAAAAAATTTACTTCGTTAAAAAGTTACTTGCTATATTATTAACTTTATTACCTTACAAAAGTGTAAGGATATTTTTATTGACGTTCTTTAAAGGGTGTAACTATAATGATTACATGCTAATTGATAATGGAAATCATTTGGTGAATAGATATGATTGGAGATGTTTTAGAATATGAAAAAAGTCATCTTAGCTGGTGCATTAGGATTTGCAGCATTTACGGGAAGTAATATACCAGGATTAGATTCACTAACAGCAAGTGCAGCTGTGCAAGAGTTCAACACTACAGTTGAGGGGAAAGTAATAGAAGCACAGTCAAAGTATTTTGTTATTGAGAGTAAAGAATTAAATGAAAGTGTAACTATATATACTGGTTTTCAAGCCAATGTAAAACCAGGTGAATATGTAAAAGTGAATAGTAATGGTCCATTACTTCAAAACGCATTTACTACAAGTTTAACAGCTAATTCTGTTGAGCATTTTGAATTAGCCCCTGGAAACTATGAGCAATATACAGTTGGGCATGTAAGTGAAGTTTCTTCTAATGAATTATTAGTTACATATATAGATAATAACGGAAATCTAGCGGATCTTCGTGTACCTCTAAAAAACACTCATAAATTTAAGGTTAATGACTTAGTGAAAGTAGAAAGTGATTTCTGGGCAAGATCCATACCACCAATAGCTGTAAATGCAAAAGTAGAAAAAGTTAAAACGCAAATTAATAATTCAATAAATAGTACTAGTACTGAGTCTTTAGAAAAAAAAGCTACAACATTGAAACCAGGAATGTATGAAAAAGAAGATGGTCAACCTAATTTTGTAATTGGAAAAATCACAAAAATAGACAAAGATTATACCGATTATGTAGCTGTCACATACCCTTCTAAAAATGGGGGAAATGATCTAGTTTATGTGGAGTTAACACAGGGGCAACAATTTAATCTAGGTGATATGGTTCAAGTAGATTTTCATGATGGATCTAATTTTCATGGAATAGATAAAACAACGTATGACCATATTCAAAAAATTAACGATAAAATTAAACAGAATACAAATAAAGAGCAATGGGTTTGGTCTTAATTTTAATAAAATAAAATTATCCATCTAAAATGTATATACCAATTCAAAAAGTCTTGTAATATGTTACAAGGCTTTTTTGAATTAGTTACTTTAAAACATAATTTTTTGTTTCATTTTTATTAGCCGTTTGCAAAAATTAAATATATTTCACATTTATATAATTTCTCAGAGATACAAGTTTATATAATGATTTTCCTGGTTATATTCTTTTGACAGGAAAGTTTATTCATGCACTAAATTTTGTGAAATTTGTTTATAAAGATATAAATAATTCTTTTGTTGATATTATTTAATCTAAAGAATTCCTTTGCTTCATGGAATTAGAAACATTTTTCTCAACTATTCTATATAATGTAGTGATTAATTATTCACCTTATATAATAATTAGTCACTACATTATTAATATAGTTACCTTACAATAATGTAAGATTTCTTTAATTGACACTCGTATATATAAGTTACTATACTAGTTACGCAACATCGATTCATCTGTAAGTACTTTGTATACTAATATTTTCAACTAAAAAAGGTGTGTATCTATTTAAAAACAAAAACATATGTAACTATTAGAATCTGAAATACCTTTATATGTATAGGATACAGTCTTATTAGTCATAATTTCGTATGGATAGTTGGAGAACTTGAAATTAATATAAACAATAATTTTTTATTAAACGTAACATCTAAATAAATTAAAGTTACGGTATGTTTTGTATGCTCCTCGCTTGTATATTGGAGTTCTTATGATGAACCGATATATAGAATCATTTCATAAAAATAAAGGAGATTTAATTATGAATTTTAAACAAATTATTTTAGCAGGTGCTGTCATTACTACAGCAACATTAACGACTTTGAATAGTGTACAAGCTGAGAAGAAAATATTTAATGATGTTCCAGTCAATCATTGGTCTGAAAAAGCAATTAATGATTTAGCGAGTAGAAAAATTGTATATGGCTATGGAAATGATATCTTTGGATTTGGAGATAAAGTCACACGTGGTCAGGTAGCGAGAATGTTATACAATTATTTAAAACCACAGGATGTAGACTCAAGTTTTAAAAATCCATTTACAGATATAAAAGGTAATATGTTTGAAAAAGAAATTTTAGCAATGGTAAAAACAGGAGTTATGACTGGATATGGAAATGGTAAATTTGGACCAAATGATAGCTTAACCCGTGAACAAATGGCAGCAGTTCTTACAAATGCATTTAAATTAAAAGCGAATTCAATAACTAATTTTAAAGATGTAGATAAAAATTATTGGGCAACGAAAGCAATCAGTGCACTGCAAGAAAACAAATTAAGCGCAGGCACAGGAAATGGTATATTTGAACCTAAAGTAATTGTAACTCGCGAACAATATTCGCAGTTCTTATATAATGTGATCAATAAAGTAGAGAAACCAGAAGTAAAACCAGAAGTAAAACCAGAAGAGAAACCAGAAGTAAAACCAGAAGAGAAACCAGAAGTAAAACCAGAAGAGAAACCAGAAGTAAAACCAGAAGTAAAACCAGAAGAGAAACCAGA
>NZ_QORY01000041.1:0-1165 GCF_008368755.1 Bacillus sp. AR2-1 | reverse complement strand
TAAAACCAGAAGAGAAACCAGAAGTAAAACCAGAAGTAAAACCAGAAGAGAAACCAGAAGTAAAACCAGAAGAGAAACCAGAAGTAAAACCAGAAGAGAAACCAGAAGTAAAACCAGACCAGAAGTAAAACCAGAAGTAAATCCAGAAATGAAGCAAGAACCAAAGAAAGAAAGAATATCTGGGGCGAAGAAGGGAACAAAATCAGGGATTAATTTACCAGCAAACCTCGATGAATCTTTAGTGACAAGTGATGTTACTTATAATCAAATTGCATTAAACATGCTACAAGTTTCTAAAATTTCAATTTCAGATCAAGCACAAAGTTTAGTTCGTGATATTAATAAAAAATATAATACTAATTTTAAATTTAGTAATATTGGATTAAGTATTAAGTTAGTAGATGAAGGTATTCCCCTTCCAACAGATTCAATTGGTGCGCAATTACTTATTGAAGGACCAGCTGAAAATGATTTTGAAATGAAATCCTTATATGATAATGAGGCCGTAGTGGAACTAACGAAAAAATGGGTTACCTTATTAGCTCCTGATTTAAATTTAGATCAAGAAATTCAAGAAGCAGTAAAGAAACATACTATGAATAACTATTATTTAAAAGGGGACTATAGGGTTAGAATTATGAATTCAAAATCTGATAAAGTAATGCGTGTACAAGTAGAACCTAAGTAATTGCTATTGTTTTTTTATATAAGGTTTACCATGATATAAAAATGCTAAATAAATTATATAAAGGACACACCAGTATCTATTTAAAGGTACGGTGTGTCCTATTTTTTGTACTGTAGATATACAATGAAAAAGTGAGATACAACATATGTTAGTAAATGAAGTATATGAATTCCATATATATTTAAAGAAGAGGCAGGATACAATGTAGTTAAAAGAAGTAGGTAGAATCGCTCTTTAATCTTTAGAGAACTACTCCCCACTTAGCAAAGCTTGAAGTTGGAGCTTCTCAGGTCTACGACGAAAGTAACCTTTCCTTTCATAGGGTTAGAAACGTTTTTATTAACTCTTATATCTATTAAAATAAATAATTATTCACCTTGTATAATAATTAATCGCTACATTATTAATATAGTTACCTTACAGAAATGTAAGATTTATTTAATTGACACTCGTATGTATAAGTAACTATACTAGTTA
>NZ_QORY01000040.1:0-76908 GCF_008368755.1 Bacillus sp. AR2-1 | reverse complement strand
TCTTTTATTACAAAACTTCTATTATACTAATACGCTTGATAGAAATACGATTAATGCCGTTAATACTACTGCTCCACTTGCTGATCCTACGAAGTCACCTTTTGTTACTTGTAATACTTGCTCTTTCATTTTGCATTCTCCTCTCTTTTTCTTAATTATCTATATGTAACTTCTAATAAATGTTTATTTCATAGATTTTATGTTAGCGTTACATTAAAGTTATTAACGTAACGTTTGTAACATTAATGTAACATAACTATTGTTACGTTGCAATATAATTACGTAAATTTTATTACACTTTTTTTACGTTTTTTATAAACACCCTTAAAAACCCTGTTTTAATGCACTTTCTACTAAGTTGACGTTTGTAATGTTATTGTAATATTACAGTCATATAACGAAACACCCTCATACCTACCTCTATTTTTGTTACAAATTAAAGTGCATATTCAAAGTAATAAGATGGCGCCTATCAACTTTTTACTGACGGTTCACGCAAGATAAAATACGATCTTTCCAAGATAAGTTTATATGTTTCCTCTATATAACTATGTATAATAAAAGCAAAGAGGTGGTCATTTTGAAATTAATCGCATTAGATATGGATGGTACGCTACTATCATCTAATCTTGAAATCTCCAAGGAGAACTTACAAGCTATCCAAACTGCAAAAGAGGCTGGTCATATAGTCATGATTTGTTCTGGTCGTGCAAAAGAGGATGCTTTAAAATTATTGGAAGAATATAAACTATCTCTTCCAGTTGGAGCGAGCAATGGGGCAATTGTTTATGTGGATGGAAAAGTAATTAACTCGCGTTGTTTACAAAACGATAAAGTATACAAGCTTGCAAAATTACTAGAATCTGAAGGTTTTCCTTATAAGCTATATACGAATAAAGGAGTTTATTCTCCATATACATGGCAAGATCAAGTCATGCAAGCGTTCGAAGAAAACAAGCATGCACTAGATGTTACACTTGAAGAACTTGAAAGAATTACAGAAAAACAAAAGAAATCAAACTTAATTACTGATTTCCAAAAAATCGAAGATGTTGTAAATAATCCAGAATTAGAAATATCTAAATTCTTCATTTTGACATTTAATGCAGCGCATCGTGCACAGCTATTAAGCATGTTACAAGAAGACACTGATATTTCAGTTACAGCATCAGCTCCTACTAATGTAGAAATTATGGATAAGCACGGTCATAAAGGGAACGGTCTACAAGAAATGGCTGCTTATTTCAATATACCAATTGAAGATACTATTGCGATCGGGGACAACTTTAATGATGTGCCAATGTTACAAGTAGCTGGCTTATCAGTTGCAATGGGAAATGCTGAAGAAGATGTAAAAAAACTATGTGATGTCGTAACATTAACAAATAATGAGCATGGTGTTGCTCACGCAATCGAGAAATTTGTATTGAAACAAACTTCATCTAGTAAATAAAAAAAGGACTCTTTCAATTTGAAAGGGTCCTTTTCTTTTATACATGATGACAAGCAACAAAATGCTCTTCACCAACATTACGGAATTCTGGTACCGTTTGTTTACAAATATCTGTTGCAAACGGGCAACGTGTATGAAAGCGACAACCCGAAGGTGGATTTGCTGGACTTGGAATATCACCCTCTAGTATAATCCGCTCTCGCTTCACTGTTGGATCTGGTATTGGCACAGCTGATAACAATGCTTTTGTATACGGATGCAGTGGGTTCGTAAATAACTCATCACGCGGCGCTGTTTCCACAATCGTTCCTAAATACATAATTCCAATTTTCGTACATAAGTGCTCTACTACGCTTAAATCATGAGAAATGAACAAATAAGATAGTCCCTTTTTCTCCTGTAACTCACTAAATAAATTAATGATCTGTGCTTGAATAGATACATCTAGTGCTGCCACAGGTTCGTCAGCTACTATAAATTCCGGATTTAATACCATAGCTCTTGCGATAACGATACGCTGACGTTGTCCACCAGAAAACTCATGAGGATACCGGTCAATATGATATGGGGCTAAGCCACATAACTCTAATACTTCTGTCACTTTTTCACGAACATTTTCTTTCGTCGCTAGTCCGTGAGCCAACATCGGCTCGCCAAGTGCTTCTCCAATCCTCATTCTCGGATTTAATGAGCTAAATGGATCTTGAAACACAAGCTGCATATTAGGACGATGTTTTCTCAATTCCTCTTTTGATAGAGAATGAACATCGTGTCCTTTAAACTTCACTTCTCCCTCCGTTTTTTGAACGAGACGTAAAATTGTTTTTCCTATCGTCGTTTTTCCGCTTCCTGATTCACCAACGAGACCGAACACTTCGCCTTTATTAATAGTAAAACTTACTCCATCAACTGCTTTCACATGTCCAATCGTTCTACTAAATATGCCGCCTTTAATTGGGAAATATGTTTTTAAGTTTTTTACTTCTAATAATGGTTCACTCATTGTCCCGCACGCTCCTCATATAACCAGCAAGCTACTTTATGATTCTCATCATGTACATTCAGATTTGGCGCTTCTTCTTTACATATTTCCATACAATGCTCACAACGACCGCTAAAGTAGCAAAATTCATCCAAACCAACTAAATTAGGAACCTGCCCTGGAATAGAATATAATTTATCTATTCGTTTTCCCATCACTGGTTTTGATTTCAACAACCCTTTCGTATACGGGTGTTTCGGATTTTGGAATATTTCTAGTACTGGTGCCTCTTCAATAACTTTCCCGCCATACATAACGACAACGTAATCAGCCATCTCAGCTACAACGCCTAAATCATGTGTAATTAATAAAATGGATGTTTTAAATTCTTCTTTTACTTGTCTTAATAAGTCTAATATTTGAGCTTGAATCGTAACATCAAGAGCCGTTGTCGGTTCATCCGCAATTAATAACTTCGGATTACAACTAAGTGCAACAGCAATCATAATACGTTGTAACATGCCACCACTCAGTTCGTGCGGATAAGAATGAACGATTTCATCCGCACGAGCTATACCAACTTTACGAATTAACTCAATTGCCTTCTTATACGCTTCATTTTTGCTAAGTAATTCATGCTCTCTTAACGTCTCTACAATTTGTTCACCTACAGTGAAGACAGGATTTAGCGATGTCATCGGTTCTTGGAAAATCATCGCAATATCATTTCCTCGTAAACTACGAAGCTCTTTCTCTTTCATTCCTAAAAGACTTTTTCCTTCATATAAGATATCTCCACCTACTACACTGCCTGATTCAGCAATAAGTCCCATAATAGATAAAGCTGTTACACTTTTCCCGCAACCCGATTCGCCTACAACACAAACCGTTTCACCTTCTCGAACTGTAAAACTAACATGATTCACAGCCTTTACTGTTCCTTCTTCTGTCTGAAAGTGTGTTTGTAAGTCTTTCAGCTCTACTACCGCTTTACTCATACCTTCTCACCTACCGTCTCATCTTTGGATCTAACGCATCACGAAGTGCATCACCAAGTAAATTAATTGATACAACTGTTATAAAGATTGCGAAACCAGGCGGAATCCATAACCACGGCCGCTTTTGGAAATCAATTAATGAGTTAGCTGCGCTAATCATATTCCCCCATGATGGTGTAGGTGGGACGACGCCGAGACCTAAGTAACTTAGCGCGGATTCACTCAAAATTGAACCTGCAACACCCAAAGTTGCTACAACAATAAGCAACGGAAAGACGTTAGGAATTAAATGATGAATAATTTTCCGAGAATCCTTTAATCCTAATACATCTGCTGCTTGCATAAAGGCTTGCTCCCGCAATGTTAAAATTTGTCCTCTCACAAGCCGGGCAAGTCCTGGCCATCCTACTAAACTTAAAATAATCATTACAACATATAAACGGTATTCCGATGGTAATTTCCATTCTGATAAAATTGCTCCCATTATAATAAGTAGCGGTAATCCCGGGATGGACATTAACACATCCGCAACACGCATAATTAAATGATCTACAACCCCTCGATAAAAACCAGCAATTGCTCCTAATAAAGCTCCTAGTATAACGGATAATAGCATCGACGCTAAACCAATTGTTAATGAAATACGCCCTGCTTGCATAAGTCTAGTTAAAATATCCCGTCCCAACTGGTCTGTTCCAAGCCAATGTGACAGGCTGGGTGGTTTATTAATTTGTGTTACTTGTACTTTCCCATCAGCATACGGCGAAAAGATTGGACCGATAAAACTAAATAAAAACATAAATATTAAAACGTATAAGCCACACAGTGCCATCTTATTTTTCTTAATTTTTTTATACGCTTGACGCCATGGTGATGATTCATTTCTCTTTTTTCGTTCTTTCTTTTTCTCTATTATTGGTGTAATAGTCTCCATATCTTTCCCCCCCCTTACTTCAATCGAATTCTTGGATCAACAAACGCATATACAATATCAGCTAAGAAATTAGCCATAATTGTTAAACAAGAAAGAAACATTGTAAAGGCCATTAATACCGTATAATCACGGAAGTTTAATGCTTCTAATTGAATACTCCCAATCCCAGGCCAATTAAAAATCTGTTCAATAATAATCGCTCCTGAAAATAAACCAGGTAATTCAAAAGCAAGTAATGTAATTGCTGGCAAAATTGCATTTTTCAATGCATGTTTATAAATAACGGTTCTTTCTTTTAAACCTTTTGCACGAGCAGTACGAATATAATCTTGCCTAACAACATCCAACATGCTAGTTCTAAAATATCGTGTTAATGATCCTACACCAAGAAGCGTTAAAATAAATACAGGTAGAATCATATGACGTAATACTTCTAATATGTATGCTATTCCTGTTGAGTTACTTCCAATATCAATCATGCCACCAATAGGTAATAACTTTAAATCAACTGCTAATAATTTAATTAAAAATAATCCGATAAAGAATGATGGAAATGACATTGCTGCAAAGACAACGATTGTTACCAATCTATCAAACCAAGAGTGCTGCTTTGTTGCAGAAATAACCCCAATAATAAGAGCAATAATCCAAGTGAAAAATAAAGCTGCAACAGCAACGATAAATGTATTCCAAATAAATTTATTAAGTAATGAAGTTACAGGTTCTTGATACTGTAGAGAAAATCCAAAATCACCATGCAAAGCATTCACTAACCATTGAAAATATCTTTCAATAATTGGTTTGTTTAAGCCATACAATTCCCTTAACTCTTGAGCTCTCTCTGGTGTTAACTTAGGATTTGAATCAATATAATCCCCCGGCAAAAGTGCAAATAAGAAAAAAATAATAATAGATGTACCAAACAATGTAGGGATCATTTGAAGGAACCTACGAACGATATATGTTTTCACCTTTTGTCTCCCCAATCCTATTTACTTAAAAATAGAAGAACATTTTTTCAAAACAGCTACTATCCCATCGCTGTATGAAAAAACGCCTTCTATTATTTAGGTCAACCCTTATTGTTCAATAGATAACACTGGTAAGTTGGAACTAATGCTATCGTACTTTTCTGGATCAATTCCTTTTATACGTGCATTATGAGCATAAAGTAGTTTACGATAGTTTAATAAAATAACTGGTGGATCATCACTTAACTCTTTATACAGTTCTTTATAAATTGCTTTACGTTTTTCAATATCTGTCGTCCCTATACCTTTTACAATCAAGTCATCTACTTTCGGGTTGTTATAACCCGTATCACTTTTTGGATTAGTTGATAAGTAATCACTTACAACTTCACTTGGATCACTAATTCCTGGTGTTGAAACTGCCGCTAAATCGTAGTCACCTTTTCCTACTTTTGAAAGCATCGTATTAAAGTCCATCAACTCTGGATTTAATTCAACACCGATTTCTTTGTAACTTTCTTTTGCAATTGGAATAAAGATATCATTTGTTTTACCTGTATTTGATGCGTAGTATGTTAATTTTAGTTTTTGACCATCTTTTTCACGAACCCCGTCAGAACCTACTTTCCAACCAGCCTCATCCAATAATTTTTTAGCCTTTTCTACGTCGTGTGGATATTTATTAATACCTTCTTCTGTATATGCCCATGAAACTGGCGCAATTGGTACGTTAGCAACAGATCCATATCCTTGTAAAGCTGTATCCACATACTTCTTACGGTCTAATCCATAAGTAAGTGCTTGACGTACCTTCTTATCTTTCAAATACGATTTCTTATTATTTACATAGATATAAGCAATATCACTTGATGACTCAAGATTAATATTTGCAAACTCTAATCCTTTTAATTGGTCTATATTCTCAGGATTTGCTCTAAATCCACTATAGTCCAGTTCACCTGTTTGGAATAATTGGAATCCAGTATCACCTGATGTGATTTTGTAAATAAAGTTTTTGATTTTTGGTTTACCTGCATAATAATTTTCATTAGCAACAAAGCGTACTTCTTGACCTGGAACATATTTTTCAAATTTATATGGACCCGCTGCAATTGGTTGCCCATATAATGCTTTTAAATAGTCTAAACTTGTATTTTGTTTATAATCTTTTCCATAATAAGCTTTTGATAGCACTGGGCCACCTAAATTAGTTAGCGCCTGTGAATTAACTTTTTCAGTTGTAATTTTAATTGTCTGTGGATCAACAACTTGAATTCCTTCAATAGAAGTTGCTTTTCCTTCTTTATATTCTTTTCCACCTTTAACAGCATACTGGGCAATATCCATTCCACCTTCATACGCTTTATCATGAAGTAGTGTTAATGTAAATGCTACGTCCTCCGCCGTTAAAGGCGAACCATCACTAAATTTTAGGTTTTTACGTAAATGGAATGTATATGTTAACTGGTCAGCAGAAATATCCCATTTTTCTGCAAGATCCGGAATAGGTTTACTTTGTTTGTCTGTTGCTACTAGTGACGCAAAAATAACAGATGTTACATTTCCATCCCAACCATTCTCTTGGAAATATGGAAGGAAAACTCCCCCTGGCTTAGAAATGGCTGTAATAAAAGTATCTTTTCGCTGATTTGCTTTCTCTGGACTTTTCTTTTTATCTGTAGCTGGAATTGATTCAATCTTAGCGTCTTTTAAATCCTGCTTTTTTACCGGTTCTGTAGAAGCCGTATCTTCCTGTCCCCCACAAGCAGATAACACAAGCGAACTACTCAATAATACTGAAAATACACCAGCCCATTTTTTTGTCTTTTTCTTCATTGTCCCCACCCTAACTTTTTTAATAATTAAACCTTATGAATTGCTTGCCTTATGTATGCCTCCCACAGCAATATTTTATAGTCAATCGGAAAAGTCGGTTTTAATCGTAAAAAAATAGATGTTTTTGAGGGGTAACAATCCTATTCCGACCTTTCCGGTAGACTTTATGGTTATTAGCTTATATCGTCAGTTATATTTTGTCAATTCTTTCTAAATAAATATTTTGAAAATTTTTATTCTATCTTTAATTTAGGTAAACTTAATAAAATACCGTTATAGTTATCTTCTTGTAATCCTTGAATTCGTGCATTATGTGCAGACACCACTTTGCTATTATTCAAGAAGATTACAGGCGGGTCTTCACTTAATTCTTGATATAACTTTTTATAAATTTCTTTTCGCTTTTCAATATCCAACGTTTCTAATGCCTGCTTAGCTAATTCATCTACTTTCGGATTATAATATCCATCATAATTTCGTTTACTTGTTGAAACAAACTCTTCAATCGTTCCGCTCGGATCATCAATCATTGGCGTAGATACCATCGCTAAATCATAATCACCTTTTATCACTTTTGAAATCATCGTATTAAAGTCCATATATTCTGGGTTAAACTCTACACCCAACTTTTTATAATCTTCTTTCATCACAGGAATCATTACATCATTTATTTTACTTGCTGATGAGGCAAAATAACTTACTTTCAATTTTTGTCCATCTTTTTCACGAATTCCATCCGAACCCGCTTTCCATCCAGCCTCATCCAGTAATTTCTTCGCCTTCTCTAAATTATACTCATATTTATTAATGCCCTCTTCTGTATACGCCCATGAAACTGGCGTAATCGGTACATTAACGAGTGACGCATATCCTTGGAAATACGTATCAATAACCTTTTGACGCTCTAATCCGTAAATAAATGCTTGGCGGACACGTTTATCTTTAAAGTATGGCTTCTTATAATTCATTTTAATGTAGCCATAAGAGCTTCCTGTATACACATTAATATTAGCAAAACCTAAATCTTTTAATTGCTCAATGGTCTCCACGTTTGTCGTAAAACCATCATAATCTACTTCTCCTGCTTGAAATTGTTGTAACTTCGTATCACCCTTTGTAATTTTATAAATAAAGTGCTCAATCTTCGGTTTTCCTTCAAAATAATTTTCATTTGCTACAAATCGAACCTCTTGACCAGGAATATATTTATCCAATTTATAAGCTCCTGCTCCCACCGGCTTTCCATATAACTCTTTTAAGTACTCCAAGTGTCCTTGTTTATACTCTCTCCCATAATAAGCTTTAGATATAACTTCTCCACCGATTAATGATAATGTTTGAGCATTTACCTTTTCAGTCGTAATCGTAATTGTTTTCGGATCAATAATTTGAATTCCTTCAATAGAGGTTGCCTTTCCTTCTTTATAAGCTTGCCCACCTTTTATTGCTGTTTGGCTTATATCAGTCGCACCACTATAAGTTGGATCATGTAATAACGTTAATGTAAATGCTACATCATCTACAGTTAACGGTGAACCATCACTAAACTTTAAATCATCTTTCAAATGGAATGTATATGTAAGCTGATCCTCCGAAATCTCCCACTTTTTCGCTAATATTGGAATTGGCTTTCCTTCCTTATCCAGCCCAACAAGGGGCGCGAAGATAGCCTGCGTTATGTTACCATCCCATCCATTCTCCATAAAGTGCGGAAGGAATATCCCTCCAGGACTTGGCATTCCAACTACAAAAGTATCTTTTCTTTCTTTTACTTTTGTAGGACTTTTTGCTTTGTCGCTTGCTTTAATAAATTCATCTTTTACTTTTGGTACGTTCCCGGCTTCATTTGTACTTGCTTCCTCTTGACCACATCCGGCTAGTAATACCGATACACTAAGAAATGTAGCAAGTGCTCCTTTAAAAGTATTTTTCATTGCCCTCTCACCTTTACCTTCCTAATTTTTATCGATGCAGGAGCATAGGCCTCCTCCCTGTAGCTATCTTTATTTTTCCTATAAAAATAGTATGAATTAATTTCAAGATTATTCCTTTCCTTTAAACATGTCAATCGTTCTCTTTTATTTCGTATTAAAAAATTAAAAATTCACTTCTATTCGTTCAGTATGAAACATAGAATACTAATAACCAATTACCAAAAAGGGGGCGAAAACATGGACAACCTATTCCAATACGTCCTGCACTACGTATTATTAACAATTATGATAGTCGGGGCTCTATTACTATTCCCATTCTTCCCAAAGTTCGTCCTCTTTTTAGCTTTTTTTATTATGCTCGGGATCGCTATTATCATTTCAACAAGGGAAGATACGACACAAAAAGAAAACAGAGTTCAGCGTGTAAAGCTGTAACTCTGTTTTTTTCAGTCGTAACGTATTCTTGTTAAACTAATTATGAAAAAGACCCCTGCAAATAAAATGAGTATACCAATATATCCTCCTATATCTGCCAAGGTACCTCCCCTTACAATTAACTCCGTAAAGCCACGCATCGCCCAAGTTTGTGGAACAAAGTTTGCTACTGTTTGCATCCATGCTGGTTCAATTTCAATCGGCCAATAAAGACCACCAATCATGCATGTTGAAATCACAACGATATTTCCTAACGCTGACTGTTGTTCTGTTGTTTTTACGATGCTTGCTAATAATAAGGCTATACCAATGACAGCTAATAATAATACGGAAACGAGTATAATAACCCCTAATAAATTTCCCCACTGCACATCAAATAAGGAGTGCGTTAATATCATTAAAACACCGAATTGAATCCAACCTATTAAAAAGAACGATAGGATATACCCTGCTAATATTTGAACTTTTGAAACCGGCGTTCCTAATAAACGAGACCAAACACCAAGTTGTCTAGCTTTCAAAATAGTCCCCGTCGCACTTAACATAACAATCATAACGAATAGAATTGAAAAGCCTGCCGCTCGTCCTGTAACGTCATTTAACTTTTGATCATCATGTGAAATTGACTCTTTTTGAATCGAAACAGGTTCTACTTTTGTATAAATTTCTTTATACATTGTTTCCCACGAAGTGTTACTTTTCTTCTCAAAATCTCTCGCTGCGCTAACTTCTATCTCCATTTTTTTTAACGTACTTGCCAATACTTGCTCTACAGAAGTTCCACCAGTAAAATCAGCACTGGCTTGAAACTGAATACTTTCTATCCTTCCATCTAGCATACTCTTTTGAAAGTCTTTCGGAATAATAACTATGCCGGATGATTTTTTGTTTTCAATCTTCTGTTTTCCTTCCTTATACGTTACCTTCTCTATAGAAATTAAGTCACTTTTCTTTATGTCCTCGTAATACTTGCTAGATAATACAGAACCATCTTCATCTACTAAGCTAACATTTACTTTCGTATTCCCACTTCCACCTAAAAGGCCGCCGAAAATGAGTGTAAAAATAATAGGCATTCCAAACATGAGTATATAACTTTGTGGTTTTATTAAAATTTGTTTTAACTCTAGCCAACAAAGTGCCCAAACCTTCTTCATCATTTCCCCCTCCTATCTCGTACGTAAACGTAATGTTCCTATCATAACGGAGACAATTCCCGCACTACATAAACTAAAAATAACAGGGAGTAGCACATCCCAAGGTGTTCCCGACATAATATTTAAGAAACTTGTAAGTGCCCATTTATTCGGAGCAACATTCGCAATGGTTTGAAGTGTATCAGGGAATACATAAATCGGTAACATCGATCCCCCTAATATAGCGAGTATTTGAATACCGATTCCTCCCATTACATCTGCCGTTTTTTCCTCACGAATAAAAGCTGCAATTAACATAGATAAACCAGAAACACAAATTGCATAAGAAATTCCCACCGCTACTATTTGGGACAAGTCTCCGCCCCATTCCACTTGAAACATAAAGTGTGTAGCAACTATAAACATTCCTAATTGTATACAAGCAAATAATAATGTACCTAAAAACTTCCCGAATAAAATTGAAAATGAGCTCGTCGGTGTACTGAACAAACGCGCCAATGTTTCAGTTCGTTGCTCTGTTACAACTGACTTTGCACCTACTGTTATGTTATATAGTAAAAACATGACTAACATCGCCGCTGCATAATATTGCATCGCTGCAACTGTTTTTTTACCTATCGTTCCTTTTTCAATGTTATTTGCACCCGAAGTTGCTACTGTTTGTAAATCTCCACTCACTTCTTTTGCAACTTGTTCCACATTACTATGCTGAGACTTTGCTAATTCCGTCACAACACTTTTAGTAGATACCGCAACTGTTTGAACACGCTCTGAAAAAGAACGGATCATTGATTCAGCGATTTTCGCTTGTATATCTTTTGATGGGTCTATAAAAACCTTTGGTTCTTTTAATTTTCCATCTTGTACTTGTTCGCTCCATTTATTTGGGATGACAATTCCCACATCGATTTTCTTTTCCTTTAACATACCTTCAAGCTCTTCCTGAGAATTAACTATCTTTACTTTCACATCATCTTTTAATTCTTTAGATTGCAATACGTCTTTTTGAAAGACATCTGCGAACTCATCAGTTCCTACTTGATAATAGCCAATCACTGTTTTTGGTAGTCCACCATTATCAAATATATTACTTAACGCTGAACCTAAAATCGCTGTTAATAAAAGCGGCATAATTAACATCATAATAAATCCACGCCGATCAATTAAACGTATTTTTAAATCTTTCCATGCAATAATAAAACTTTTCATCCCGCACTAACCTCCTTAATCACGAAGTGAACGTCCTGTTAATTGTAAAAAGAGTGCCTCTAAATTCGGTTCTTGCACTTCAAGCTTTAAAATCTGAGCGTTGTTCTCCACAACTACTGACACAACTGTACCAATGGAGTCGCCACCATTTAGTCCAATATCAATCGTACTATTATCTTCATCAAAAATAATTCGTTCAACAACAGATAGTGCTTTCAACTTTTGTAGCAATTCCGTACTATAACGATTTAATTGCAATCTCACTATAAACCCATCTGCCAGGCGATTACATAGCTCCCTTTTCGTTCCTAATGCAATTAACTTTCCATGATCAACAATTGCAATTCTTTCACATAAATACTCTACTTCTTCCATGTAATGACTCGTATAAATAACTGTCATCCCTTTTTCATTTAGCTTTTTAACAGTCTCTAAAATATGATTTCTCGATTGCGGATCAATCCCAACTGTCGGTTCATCCATAATTAACAATTCTGGCTCATGCATAAGTGCTGCACCAATATTAATACGCCTTTTCATTCCACCTGAAAATGTTTCAATTTTATCTTTTCCACGATCCTGTAAACCGACGTAAGCTAATACTTCCTCCGCTCGCTCTTTTGCAACTTTTCCATTTAAACCGTACATCTTTCCCCAAAAAACCAAATTTTCCTTCGCTGAAAGTGTCGGATACAACGCAATATCTTGTGGAACAATACCAATTTTCTTTTTCGCCTCTAATGGATATTCTTTTACAGATTTCCCACCAACTTTTATATCACCACTGTCGTATGAAATTAACCCACAAATCATTGATATCGTCGTTGATTTTCCCGCTCCATTTGGACCAAGCAATCCAAATGTTTCACCTTTTTTCACTTCAAAAGAAACATTCTTTATGATTTCCTTCTTACCAAATGATTTCGTAATATGATCTATGACTAACATACTGATTCAGCCCCTTTGTATTCATTTACAATTTCATTGTAGAAAAATTTCTTCTTTTCTCCATCACCCTTGAGATAGAAATGCAAAATAAAAAAGCAGCAAATTCTGCTGCTTTTTCACAATTATATATGCCAAAAGTCATGTGTACATCGTAATGCCATACCTTACTGCGTATATGGCTGCTTGCGTTCGATCTCTCAGTTCTAACTTACTAATTAAATTAGAAACATGATTCTTAACAGTTCCCTCTGTAATAAATAACTTTTCCGCAATCTCTTTATTATTTAACCCAAGTCCAATTTCCCTTAAAACATCTACTTCTCGCTCAGTTAATTGCGCTAATTGTCCTGGTGTGGTGCACTCTACTGCTACTTTTGTCTTTTTTAATTCTTTTATGATTTGCGCTGTTATATCCTGAGGAAGCACAGCCCCTCCACTATGCACCGTTAAAATCGCTTGAGCGATTGCATCTGTCTCCATGTCCTTCAATAAATAACCACTTGCTCCTTGCTCCAATGCTTCAAAGATAAGCTCACTATCACTAAAAGTCGTCAACATAAGTACCTTTATATGAGGGAACTGTTCTCTAACTAAACGTGTTCCTTCAACACCATTCATACGAGGCATCCGAATATCCATCAAAATAATTTCAGGATGTAGCTCTTTCACCTTTTGTATCACTTCGTCTCCATCTGTAGCAGTTCCCACTACTTCAAGTTCCTGACGTAAATTTAATAACATCGCTAAACCATCACGAATGAGTGATTGATCATCAACAATCATAATCCGAATCATACAGTTCCCCCTATTAACCACGTTTTCTCCTGAAGTGGAAATTCAATCTGTAACCGAAAGCCTTTTTCTATCTCACTCTCAAATTGAATAGTTCCACCATGTTCCTCTACTCGTTCTCTCATATTAAGTAAACCAAAACCCGGACTTACCTCGTTAACTCCCACGCCATTATCCAAAATACATAGTTTAACTTGTTTCGCCGAACAAGTTAAACTCACTTTACATAAACTCGCTTTGCCATGCCGCTTTGCATTTGTTAAAGACTCTTGCATAACCCGGAGCAGTGTAGGTTGTAGTGACAACGGAATCACAACCGGATCCCCTTGTAATTGAAAAGATACTTGTACTTTCGTCGCTTTAGAATATCCATGTAACATTTCACGCATATTCTCTATTATGTTCCCTAGTTTACCTTCTTCTTTTAAGGCATGTACAGACGCCCTCACCTCTTGAAGTGACTTCCTGGCTAGCCCATGACATGTATGTAAAACCTCTTCCGTAGCGTCCGAATTTTGTTTCCACAAAGCCTCTGCCAGTTGTAATTGGACAAGTAAGGCTGTCATATTATGACCGACAGTATCGTGAATTTCTCGGGCAATATCATTTCGCTCTCGAACGGCTGTCAATCCTTCTACCTCTTTGGCATATAGACGTAATTGTTCATGCGCTTCTTTTAGAGCTGTATGAGATAATGCTAATTCCTCATATTGCTCATCTACCATTTTCCGAGCAGCTGTAAGTTTTTTTATTAAATTTCCAGCTAAAGCACTAAAAACGATGAACATAAAATTAATGGCATTACTCTCCAATTCTAAACTACCTGTATGTTGATACGCATGTAATATATTTATAAGCCAACAAAGAAAGAAAAAAATAATAAAAAAGTACGTCATGCTTCTACGAAATTCATGAATAAATAGCCCTACTGCATCAATTCCAAATATAATTAAATATAAACATATCTCGGGAAATAAAAAACCTAATAAAGCTGTGACTATCCCATTCGCTAATATTGTATAAAAAACAAGTTTTTTACCTCCATTCACTTTTACTAGCAAAATGTGATTCACAATATAAATAAAAAGTGCTATACCCACAAAAAATTGCAAATGTGCTGTTTCACGTGAAACATGGTTTGCATAAACAAAACAGATCATGACGATTGTAGCAATTCGCGCGTATCCTAACATAAAATTCTCCTCACGTTTTAATAACCTAAAATATGTCTCTTTATTGTAACAACAAGAAAATTATACCAATTACTTCTCTTTTCTTACACAAAAAGAGCAAGCCCTCCTCAAAATATGAGAAAACAACTTGCTCTTTCATTCTAATTTCTTTACCCCACAATATTCTCTAACTCATTATATAACTCCGCTCGTAACAACTCTTTCTTCGTTTTTTCTTCATACAATTGCTCAAGCATTTCAACATCAACTACATGTTCCATCTTACACTCAAGCATATATATATCTTCTTCTACATGCATTAACTCCGTTTCAATATCCTCAACATTCCTAACTTCTTTCTTTTTTACAGGAGCTGTTGCCATACTTTTTCTTCCTTGGCGTTGCTGCTTTATTACTTGTTTCTCGAGCTTTTCTTCCCACTTTTGACGAGCCCATGCGTAGTTCCCTGCAAACTCAAATAATTTATGCTCATCAATCCAATACGTCTTTTCAAATAACTTATTTAAAAAATAACGATCATGTGAAACAGCTAAAATCGTCCCATTATATTGCTCAAGAGCTTCCTCTAAAACTTCCCTTGATTCAATGTCGAGATGGTTTGTCGGCTCATCTAAAATCAAAAAATTGATATCTTGATACATAAGTTGCGCAAGTCTTAATCTCATTTTTTCTCCACCGCTCAGTTGCGTTACTTTCTTAAACACCGCTGGACCATAAAATAAAAACTTAGCTAATATATGTCTCGCTTCTCCCTCTGTTACAGCTACATATTCCCTGAAAGCCTCTAATACATTACTCTTCATATTTCCGTACGCATGCTGTGATAAATAACCGATTTTCACACTACTACCAATTCGAATTTCTCCAGCGTCTGGTTTTATTTCTTCTAATAATAACTTTAGTAGCGTTGTCTTTCCTGTACCATTACGGCCAACGATCGCCGCACGCTCTTGAAAACGAACATGTAAATTCGCTTCGTTAAATAAAGGACGGCCAGCAAAACCTTTACTCACTTCTTTCATTAAAACAACGTCTTTCCCACTTCTCTCTTGCCCTTCAAACTGAAGTCCCATTTGTTTTCGTTCTAAAATAGGTTTCTTTAGTTTCTCTATACGTTCCAGTGCACGTTCCATACTTCTCGCTCTCTTATGCAATCCTTCATTCGGAGGATTCGCCTGATTTGCCCATTCACGTAGTCGCTTAATTGCTTCTTTCATTTTCTTTATTTTCTTTTGCTGTTCTTGATAAGCCTGAAACTCCTGAAGCAACCGTTCTTCCTTTTCGTCAACAAACTGAGAATAGTTCGTATGATACACGTGAATCTCTCCATCTTCTAAATCAAAAATCTTCGTTACAACTTCATCAAGGAAATAGCGATCATGTGAAATGACCATAACTGTTCCATTGTATTCTTTTAAAAATTGCTCTAGCCACTCTACGGCAAATAAGTCTAAATGATTGGTTGGTTCATCTAATAGAAGTAAATCTGGTTTCTGCAATAGCATGTATGCAAGACTTACCTTTGTTTGTTCCCCACCACTTAACTCCAAAAATGATCGTGGAAATAGTTCTGTCACCTGTAGACCATTTGCTACCTTCATCATATTCGCTTCTATTTCATAACCACCGAGAAACGCAAACTTTTCTTGGATTACTCCGTATCTCTCCATTAATTTTTGTAAAGCAGATGGTTCCCGTTCTTCCGCCATATTTTTTTCTAAAGCACGCATTTCTCTTTCCAATTCCTTTTCTGTTTTAAAAGCGGAACTCAATACATCATATACAGTCATACCCTCATCAAATTTCGGAATTTGTGCCACATGACCAATACGTGTACCTTTCTTCATATGAATGGCTCCTGCATCCAAACTTTCCATTCCAGTTAGAAGCTGAAAGATTGTTGTCTTCCCACTACCGTTACGACCAACTAATCCAACACGTTCACCATTCTTTATTTCAAGCGATATATTTTCAAATATGATGTTTCCACCAAAAGATTTCGTTACATTATTCACACTACAAATTGTCATTTTCCGTACTCCTTTCAATATAAAAAACCATGGGAAAGAAACATTCCCCATGGTTTTCGACATAGAAAAAGGAAGCCAAATAGCTCCCTTTTCACACGTTTATTAAAAATGGGTGAAGAGATTTCTATCGTTCAATAGCTACTATGCAATTGTTAAAAAAGGACAGACGTATCCCGTTAACAACTACATCATGAAAAATCGCACGACAAAAATAGATATAATCTAAAAATTTGGCACGTGCAGCTAAAGAACGTTTCATCTCATTCACCTCTTTCGTACGGAATTTAATACTTACTTCTTTATTATACTTTCCCATTTCATGTTTGAATAGTCATTTTTCTGAAAATAATGAAGATAGACTAAACATTTCAATAAGTGACATCAAATCTTACAAAACTGTTATGTTCACGTAATGGAAAGCGATAGTACGAAAAGATGCCTCCCTATACAATAAAGATGTAAACAAGAGAGCCAAACAAAAGGAGGAAACGATCATGATGAAAGAAATCGTAAAAGCAATCTTTGAGGTATTAGTGAACGGACAAGCAGTTGTAAAAGAACTAAATGAACTATAAAAAGGAGTGAAGGAATATGATGAACATGGTAAAAATGATTTTACATGCTCTAGTTGATGCAAAAGCAGTTAGCCAAGAATTAAACCAACAATAAAAAAGGGGTAAATGAATATGAAGAAAGCCATTATTGTAATCGCAAGTACAGCAATTGCCTTATACACAATAAAAAATAGAAAAAAGAAACATAATAAAAATGATTTATATTATCCATACACATTATTAAAGAAAAAATAAAAGACAAGGTACCCTATTGTAATGAGGATATCTTGTCTTTTATTTTTCCTATTCCTTTTAAAGGATTTCCTTCTCCTTTTCCCGAATGTATTAATCGGGATTTTTACACATATTTTAAAGGGGCATATATACAAATGGATACACAACAACTATACTTTTTAAACGATATTGGCAAACAAAAACCAGAAAGCATTCGGAATAGAAGCGCTGCATGTCCTTTTTGTGACAGAGAAAATTTAACGGATATTTTAGCAACTGAGGGCTCAATTATTTGGCTGAAAAACAAATTCCCTACATTAAAAGATACATTTCAAACGGTGCTAATCGAAACCGATAATTGTAAAGACCACATTGCAACATATACAGAAGAACATATGAGATCGCTAATTCGTTTCTCCATTAAACATTGGTTAGACTTACAGAAGAATGAAGAATTCACATCTGTGATTTTATACAAAAATCATGGTCCATTCTCAGGCGGGAGTTTGCATCATGCACACATGCAGATTATCGGAATGAAATATGTAGACTATCTCGGTAACGTAGAACAGGACAACTTCCGAGGAGTCATTGTACAAAAAAACGAACGCATTGAACTCAATATTTCAGATCGTCCTATTATCGGTTTTACTGAATTTAATATCATTATTGCAGATATTGGATACATAGATGAACTAGCAAATTATATTCAGCAAACTGTACGTTACATACTGACAGATTTCCATAAAGGATGTAGTAGTTATAACTTATTCTTCTATTACTTCAACGGAAAAATCATTTGTAAAGTTGTTCCTAGGTTCGTCGTTTCACCATTATATGTAGGATATAAAATACCGCAAGTTTCTACAAAACTAAAAGACGTGAAAATACAACTCGCGCAGTACTTCACGAGCGAAAAAGATGCAATTATTCATAAAAAAACAGAGTAGGTATAGAAAGCCTACTCTTTGATTACACCTTTATTTCGATAGTACACATCTTCTAATCCGATGTTATACTTCATGTTATTATCCGTCCACTCTGGCCCTAAATTTCCTGGCCATCCAGATGTATTTGCTACATATTTTAGTAATGCAAAATCAGTCAAACCTTTTTGCACCCCGCGCTTATATCCTTTCATTAAATGCGGCATTGCAATTTGCGCATTTGTGCGCGGATCTTTCAACTCTTCATCAGTTAAATGATCTGGTGCAAGCCCACCGCCACGGTGCAATTGAAACAGTCCGAATGAAGTTCCGTTATCTCCAATACTTCTTGGATTTAACCGGCTTTCATGTTCAGCAATTGTAAGAGGTATCCATTCTGGAAGATTGACTTTCTTTGCTTCCTCTATAATAATTTGTTTCATTTGTTTTGCTTCTTCTGAGTCAACATAGCTTGTCTCATTCACTAACTTGCCCATTCCTTCAGACTTTCCTTGGAAATATAAGTACACCCCAAGAACAACTAAAAATCCTACAAAGAATTTCTTCACTACCACTACCTCTTTCTCCGCTGAAATTTGTCCCCTTTCAGCCTTCCTCCCTTTACAATTACCCACATTCTATCATTCTCTTACCCTTTTATCATAGCAAATAACTATATATATTATCATCATGCTTTAGACCGATTTTGTGAAAAAACAGCTGGTAAATACGTGCAAAAATGTAACTTTCATAGACTACAACGTATTTTTTGTATATAATTTTAAATTGAACTCTACATATAGAATAGGAGCAGACCAAATGAAAAAGTGCATCATACTCTTGTTCAGCATTTTACTACTTATCCCTATCCACACCTCTGCACAAACATCATCAAAACCAAAAGTACTTGTTTTATACAGTACACAAGACGATAAAATTACAAATAATATTCAAATCCTTAATACTCAATTAGGACATTTTACAAACGATATAACTACGAAAAGTTTAAAAAAGGCTAATGAAATTACTAATTCATCTTCTTATACACATATTGTTTATATCGGTGAACAAAAAGAAGAGTTTCCTATTGAAACAAAGCAACTTCTAGAAAATTTCTCAGGCCCAATATTAGTTTTAGGACAAAATGTTGAACAATTATCTCATCGCTTTTCTTTCATTACCCTAAAGGCTGATGATATACGAGTTAATAAAATCGAATATCCAAGCCATAAGCTTAAAAACACTTTAGAAGAGGAACGATTGATTCAATCTTTTGATACAAATGGAACTGTTCTTGCTAACGCTGTAAGTTCAAATAGCAAGAACCCACTAATCGTTCAGCATGAAACATCTTATTACGTCGCAACGCCACACCTCTTTGACTGGATGTCTCATTACGTTGGTGAAATGTTATTTTCTTACTTTGGACAAAAGCCAACGACAAATAAAGTAGAGGCTTATTTGCGTCTTGAGGACGTTCATCCGGCCGCAGATATAAATCAATTAAAAGAAATTGCTGAATTACTAAAAGAGAAAAAGATTCCTTACATGATCACTGTTATTCCTGTATATAAAGATCCTGATACAGGAATAACACTGCATTTAAAAGATAAACCCGAACTAGTCGATCTTTTACGCTATATGCAAGATGATGGTGCAGCAATTATTATGCATGGTTATACGCATCAATTTTATGATAGTGAAACTGGGGAAGGTTTTGAATTTTGGGACGTAAAAACAGATCAACCAATTCGTCAACCGAAGCATGAAAAACCAAAAACAAAAGATGACTTCCCTAATATCGAAACATATAATGCATATGTAAAAAAAGGGGAAGAGTTTGAAGAAAAATATACGACCGATCATATTGAAAAAGGTATTCAAGAACTTGTAGATGCCAAACTATATCCTGTCGCATTTGAAGCACCTCATTACACGATGTCTCAAAAAGGATATGAAATATTATCAAGGTACTTTTCAACTTATGTAGGACAACTACAGTTAAGTGATACAACTTGGAAATCCATGCACTCACCATTCTATACAAGTACCCCATCATTTTTACACGGAATGAAATTAATGCCTGAAACAGTTGGCTTTATTGAAGAAGATAAGCCACATGCTATTGCAAAGATGAAAGAACGTGCTGTATCTGTTGCTAAATTATCCGATGGAGTTATTGGTGCATTCTATCATCCTTACTTAGGTGTGAAACCATTAAAAGAAGTATTAAAGGATCTAGAAAGCATTCCAAATATAGAATGGATTGATTTACAAAAAGAAGCAAATGAAGTGAAAATGCAACATATTCATATTACTACTAATAAAGACGGCATTCACGTTGAAAAACCAACAAGCGCAAGCGATGTAATGGATTATATAAAACAATATGGATTCTTCCTTATACTTGGTTTCTTCATCATTGTCTTTCTATTGTTATTAAGACGTGGGAAAAAATTAGAATCTTAATACAAAACCACCAAGCATTTTGCTTGGTGGTTTTTTTAACTTAAACTAAAACGTGGCATATTATTAATAACCCATTGATTATTTTCATAAATAAATTCAACTTCTACTTTTTCCGTTACATTATCATAGTCATTATACGTTTCTACCTGCGCTTTTATTTTTCCATCCTTTAACTCGGCAGAAATAATTTTTGTAAACTTAGTTGCTGCTTTTGATCCTGGATCTCCAATAGCATAGTGCATTTTTCCATTTAACTCTTTAATATACTTACTCTTCATATACTCTGCTATAAATGGTTTTGAGAAGTACGTAGATAGCGTAGTTTCTAAAGTATCCTTCGTATTATAAATAGGATTCACTAATTCCCCGTATGAAAAATCCCCTACTCGTTTTGGATTTCCTGTTAGTGCAGCCATTTGAACATTAGTAAGTTCCTTCTGTGCATTCCATACTTTCTGTAACATAACATCATCTGCTAATTTCTTATCTTTTTCTTCATTTGATTTCTTTGTATCTAGATTTAAAATAGTTCCATTATCCGTATAGAGATACATATCTCCTGCTACAAAATATAAATAGGATTTAGTTGGTTCAACCGCTTTATTATAAATTACTTTTTCATTCCCACCATTCATTTTCTTCTTATATACTCCATCCTTTTTTAAATAATAAAAAGTATCCCCTTTCACATTCATCTGCAAAGCATCCTTTACCAATAACTTTTCGTTATTTTGTTGAATGTCTATTTCATATATGCCATGCTCAGCTTCATTTGTTTCAAAAGGTAACGAAAAGTCGACAACAGCATATAATTTTTCATTATTATAAGTAGCACTAGATATTGTTGCATAATTTTCTTTTGACCAAGTTTTATTATCTTTTGTCACTTGCGTTCCACGATTTTTATTCCAATGTAGAATACTATCGTCTATCGTTTGAGACCAACCTGAGTTTTTAAATGCCGCTTCTTCTTCCTGCCCCGTTTTCAAATCCATTTTTACTATCCCTACAATATCAAAACCACCATGCTCAGAATATTTTTTCGGATAAAATAAAGTTTGATCTTTTATATAAACATAATTTGTATCCGCTTTTAACGTGTCTAGCTTTTTGTTAGATATATCATACTTCATTAAAGAAGATAATCCCGCATTCTTATCTTCATCCGTATGAATAAAATATAAAGCTTTGTTTTTTATATTTATGTAAGAAGCATTTACACCTTCCACTACACGTTCCGAAGTCTGAAATTGATCTTTCGTACGATAAATGCCTCCTGTATTTTTATCACTATTTACCGCATAGTAAATCCATCCATTACTCTCTACCATCTTCCCTTTATTAGAACTGTTTCCAACCGCATTCCCATTTTTCTCATTTTCTTTCATCTGTTTTTCAACTACTGGATCAATTTGTTCTTCCTTCTTTTCCTGTGTTGTGTTTGGATTTATAACCTTTTTTTCTGCCTCACACCCAAACGCTACAAGTGAAAGTGCACCGACCATCATTGTAATAGCTATTTTTTTATACGCTCTCCCCATTTTCTTCCCTACTTCCTTCATCAAATTAAACACATCATAAATTATAGAAAACATTAGAAAAAATATCCATAATAAAAAGAATAAGAGTAACTCTCCTATCCTTTCAAGTAAAATTGAATCGTATTTTCATATATCGTTTTCGCAACCTTATTAACAGATACGTTTTTTATAACACTAATTTCCTTTAATACCTCTCGAATCATTCTCGGATGCGTCATAACATCCTCGTGAAATTCCCACGGTCCATCTGTTTCTACCATCATATATTCAAGTGGATAATACGAAACAATTTTTCTAATTTTGTCCTTATGTAAAACATCTGGTGTGATAGAAATATAATAACCGTTCCTCATCATCCGTTTCATTGTTGTTTCACTTCCTTTAAACCAATGAAAGTGTGCACATGAAACTTTATATTTCTCTAGTAAATCACATACAATATCAGCATCTTCATACACTGCATGCAATATAATGGGTAAATCATATTTACTAGCTAGTTCAACAAATCGTTGTAACACTGATATATATGATTTGATAGTAATACGCTCATCTTCTTTTCTTAAATAATACGGTAAGCCTACTTCACCAATCGCAACTATGTCTTCTACATGCCCTTCAATTAATTTATAAATTTGCTCACATTCTTCTTTATGAATCGGTTGCTCCGGATGAAAACCTATTGCTGGATGTACAAAAGGATATCGCTTTGCTAAAGATAAAGTTTCTTTACATGATTGATAATTCATAGATACCGCGATAAGCCCCTGTATCTCTTTACTATGTTCCACATCTTTAAGTAATCTACTTTTTTCTTCATCCTTATATTGGTCAACATGTATATGACTATCAATCCATTTCATCTTTATTCCCCCATAAAAAAAACAAGAAAGGATCTCCCTTCTTGTTTTATCATCTATATTATTTAACAATTAAGTTTGTTATGATATCAAATAATCCAATACATACTACGGCAACAGTAAAGTAGCTACAGAAATCTTTAATTGGAAACTTCACTACTTCTTCTTTACGCATCCCAGTTTTCTCCCTTCTTACTATATCCCTAATTATTTTATCTATTTGTATCTATTATGCAAAAAATATGACAAATTTACTATCGAATTAACTTACGTAAACCTTACAATGTTGTAAGGTTTATAAAAAGAGCCTCATCTAAATACAGATGAGGGCTATTAAAAAGTAGTTGGTTTTTCATTCTTCATTAATATTACAAACAGAAAGTAATACAGTGAGACTTTCTAATTACACTATATGAAATGCACTATCTTTTAACCATCGAATTACATTACAGAAGACTTACATGTTTGTAAGCTATGTGTAATGTAATTCGATAGTTTCTCTTACCTATATCTCGTACACTAAAGTTAGAAAGCAAGCCAAATAAGAAGAACACTCACATAACCAAATTACATTGCTAGTAGCTACTCTTCTTATACCTTTCACTCATGCTACTACAATGTACCCCCTTCCCCTTTATATAACAAAAAGAGCCCTAGTCCATATGGACTAGGGCTCTTTCATGAACCCAAAAATACCCCTACCTAGTATTTGCTACTACAATGTACCCCCTTCCCCTTTATATAACAAAAAGAGCCCTAGTCCATATGGACTAGGGCTCTTTCATGAACCCAAAAATACCCCTACCTAGTATTTTTATTTTCGACAAAAAATAGGTGGGGGTATAATCTGCTATCTCATCGTTAAAAGTTTACTCTTCGCATTAATAGGAATATTTACAGCTTCAATTTCTTCAATCGCCTCTCCGTAGCGTCCTTTTGCATACACCTTTAACGCTTCATCCCTCTTTAACATATACTTAACAGTCTTCTTTATTTTTTGTTCTCTTCCACGTTCGTCAAATGCAATAAATTCATATTCATACCACTCATCACCAATATGCTGGCCAATTGTATTCACGACCGTATAGTATTCTTTCGTCTTATAAAGTGGATTATATTTATCGATAACTGGTCCAAGTTTCGTAGGCAGTAACATTACTACTATCACTATCATCGCTATTATAGTAGTGATCATTTTTTTCTTCATAATCAATCTTCCTCCTCTGCAGGATATATATACATCCATTTTAAAAAGAAGGAATAAAATCTACTATTGAATCTCATTACATTACACTTACATTATTGTAAGAATTAAAAAAGGTGAACGAATTTACTCGTTCACCTTTTAGCTCGCTTTAAAGCCACCGCCAAGTACATCGCGTACATCATGAATAACAACGAAAGCATCTTCATCTACTCGACTAATAACCTGCTTTAACTTAACAAGCTCTTGTTTATTTATAACAACATATAACACTTCTTTATTTTTACCAGTATATCCGCCGCGTCCTTCTAATACAGTGACACCGCGTGTCATGTTTTTCGTAATAGTTTCACGGATTAAATCCGGTTGATTTGAAATGATTGTAACAGCTGTTTTTGTATCCATTCCTTCTACAATGAAATCAATCACTTTCGCTCCGATGAATACTGCAACAAGTGTGTACATTGCTTTTTCTTGCCCTATTATAAATACAGAACCAGCAATTACCACAATATCAATAATAAGTACGCCTTTACCAACGCTCCACCCTAAATATTGATTGGCTAACCGAGCTAAAATTGCCGATCCTCCTGATGTACCTCCAGCTTTGAACATACAGCCTAATCCGACACCGACAAATAAGCCAGCGAATAGGGCTGCTAATAACGTATCACTATTTACATGATACTCAATATGTTCCGTAACATATAAAAACAAGGATGTTTCTACAATCCCTAAAATTGTATAAACCATCGTTTTCTTATCAAAAAATTTATAACCAATAGCTAGTAAAATTGCATTTATAGCAAAGTTTACAATCCCCGGTGACCAATCAAATAAATAGTACGTAACAACCGTTAAACCAATAATTCCACCCTCTGATAAACGGTTTGGAATTGCAAAGTAATTAATACCAATTGCGAATAATAATGAACCAATTGTAATTAGTGTTATTTCCTTTATACGTTGATTAACCATAGTTCATACCTCCCCCCATTTGACATTGTATCACTATCTCCTAGAGGTTTAGAAGTTGTTTTTATTGCGCATTTTTACTCTTACAGATCGGGATATTATGTTTAAACAAAGGGGTGATTAATTATTCATATTCGCTCTAACTGTACGGACAAATCGCTCCACATTCCCCTTCTGAATATACTTAGCTCGAATGGTTTCATGATTACAAGTACATTCGAAATGCGGACGAAAATCTATGCTATCTATATGCAAATATGAATAATCTTTAAATGTTGCAGGATAGTATGGAAATTTCCCATAAAAGAGAAGACGTCTAGTAGTAGCAGCAAAAATCCCTTGTTGATACGATAGCGTAAAATTATCCTTCTCAAATATCCCTACGACAAAAGCCAAAATCTTTTCATCATCCTCTATATGCTTTTTCATACTCAATAAAAGTTCATTCATGCATATCCCTCCAAATACTATTCTTGAAAAGAATCCATGGATTATTACAGACCGGTGTAACTCCTTTATAAAGTATGAAACGCGTTTCCTGTCAAAGATATTTCAAAAAAATAATCCGTTATGCAATTTACACATAACGGATTAAAACTAAACAGTAGAGCGTTCCACAAGTTCGTATGGAATTTCCACCTTTTCTTGTTTAGAACCCTCACCACTTATTTGCCTATAAAACATTTCAAAAGCCTTTTTACCTATCTCCTTTAAATTTTGATCAATGGTTGTAAGTTGTAACACTTGCGAAATAGGTTGATTATCAAAGCCAATAATCGCTAAATCCTCAGGAACTTGAATACCTAATTTTTCAGCTTCTGTCATAACCCCAATCGCAACTTCATCTCCTGCTACTATTAATGCTTCGGGAAGATGCTGCATCCCCTTTAATTTATGAGCCACTTTCACACCATCTTCTAATGTAAAACATTCTGTAAAAATCCATTCTTCATTCACTTCTTCATCTATAGATTGCAATTGCTGTTTATAAACATCAAAACGCTTTTGACTACTCGGACCTAATTTCCTCCCCGTACAATAACCAATTTTTTTATAACTTTTCTCAATCAAATAATCCATTCCTAATTGAAAAGCTGCCGAATGATTCGTATATACACTTGAGATATTTGAAATATCATTATCTTCACAAGCAACGATTGTCCCATAGGAAGCATACGGCTCTATCGTTTCCCAATCATTCGCACGAGAACAAATAATAAGGCCATCCAATTGTTTTGTTTTTAACATATGTAAACTTTTCATTTCTTCTTTTTTATTATAATTCGTTTGGCAAAGTAGCACTCTGTAATTATGAGCTAACGCCACCTCCATCATCCCGCCCACCATCGCATCAAAACATGGATGATTAATATACGGTAAAATTACACCAACAATATTCGTTTTCCCTTTTGATAAATGAACGGCATTTGCGTTTTGTGAGTAATTCAACTTCTCAACTATCTCCATAACCGCTTTCCTTTTTTCTTCACTTACATATGGGTGATCATTCAACACTCTCGAAACAGTTGTAACTGAAACTCCCGCCATCTTTGCAATATCTTTAATATTGGCCATACACTCACCTCTACTTTTAACTTAATGAATTCCACGAACATATGTCAAACTTTCTCATCATTACACCTTCATTCGTTTTTCTTACAAAAGTGTAATTTTCCTGTAAGCTAATTCGATAGTTACTCTCCTCAATATTTCATACAATTAAGTCAGAAACAGGACAACAACTATTCGAAAGGGAGCGGATTCATATGATGAACAAAATGAAATCAAACAATTTTTTAAATGCAATGGGCATGGTATTTTCCGCTCTAATCGATGCTAAAGCTGTTGCTTCTACATTAAACAAGTAAGGAGAATGCATCATGAATAACATCACTTTTAACAAATTAGATTTTTTAGGACTAGCTAGTGGCTCTCTTCTTCTTACTGCTTTTATTTACGCCGCTACGCTTGTATAACTTTTGTGTCCCCTTTCCCCTTTATTATAAATAGTAATAGAAAAGACGACCGTCTATGCCCGGTCGTCTTTTCTTACTTTTGATTTGATTGCAAAGTTTCCTTTAGCTCATCAAACTTCTCATTTAATTGATCTGTCATCATTTTCATAGCTGTCTTTCGATCTATTTGTTCTTCAGCATCAATTTGAATTGGGTCGCCAAAAATTAATTGTGCCTTTTTCCCTTTTATTAATTCTTTTACACTTGATGGACCAACATAAGCTGCCGGTACTAACGGGACATTAGAACGCAATGCAATCGTAACAGCCCCAGCTTTTAATGAAACGTCTTCTGTTGATCGTGTCCCACTCGGAAAAATCCCTACTACTTTCCCTTCTTTTAATAGGCGTGACGGAATTTTGAGTGTACTCGGTCCTGGATTCGCACGATCTACAGGGAATGCATTCACATTTTTAAAGAACCAATTTTTGAACTTCCCTTCAAATAACTCTTTTTTTGCCATGTAATGAATTTGGGTCGGGTACATCCCTGTGGCTAACATTAATACATCCATAAAACTTGTATGTGTACATGCAACAACATATGGGCCACCTTCTGGTAACTTTTCTCTTCCTTGCACTTCTACTTTCCCAGCTGTTTTAAATATATATTTCAACAAAAATGTAATTGGTTTATACATTTGTTTCGTTCCTTTCTGAATATCCGAATTATAATCATTTTCTTATAACGATTATAACACTAAGTTTTAGGAGTTGGTAATAATTTTAAGTATTAATTGTTACATTTCAATTCTTACAAAAGTGTAATTTTCTTGTAAGCTAATTCGATAGTTACTTCCCCAAATATTTCATACAATTAAGTCAGAAAGAAACAACAACTATTCGAAAAGGAGCGGATTCATATGATGAACAAAATGAAATCAAACAATTTTTCAGATACAGTGGGCATGGTATTTTCCGCTCTAATCGATGCAAAATCTGTTGCTTCTACATTAAACAAGTAAGGAGAATGCATCATGAATAACATCACTTTTAACAAATTAGATTTTTTAGGATTAGCTAGTGGCTCTCTTCTTCTTACTGCTTTTATTTACGCTGCTACGCTTGTATAACTTTGTGTCCCCTTTCCCCTTTATATAGAAAAAGACGACCGTCTATGCCCGGTCGTCTTTTTACATTTTTCTTTCTTTCAATTCTTTTAAAAGCTGTATCAGCTCAGCTTGTTGTTTTATCTTTTTACGACCATTTCGGTTAATTGCTGCAAGCTCGCAGGCAACTCCGACGGCGAAGAAAAACAATAAACTTTCTAACATGTGAAATCCTCCAATTGCCTATTAAACAGCTTGACGTAATTGCTCTTCTTGTAAACTTCGCTTGTTTATATTTTCTTCTTTTCTCTGACAAACGTTATTGCGAATAAGTGCTGCAATAACAAGTAAAGTCCCTATAATATCAAACATTGTTATTCGATATCCTTGCATCATCATAATAACTAAAGTCGTGATTGGTACAAAATTAATAAATAAAATCCCATTAATGGACGATAAAATTTTCACACCATAGTTCCAAGCAAGTAACGCTACGATACCTGGTAATGTCATCATAAACAATAAATCATATTTCACGATAGAAATCGTTCCCATATTCGGAACCGATACGTATCCAAACGATGTAATGATTACAGTTATAATCCCTGTGACAGTCGTACCGAATACACACGTCAACGTAGAATAACGTAATGTTGACCAATCGCTACACGTTTGACCACCCATCGTATAAATAACCCAACCTACAACCCCAACAAATATAAAGGCCAGCGAAAACATGTTATCTTTCAATGTTAAAAAGAAACTCATATCACCTTTCGTAATAACGAATACAGCCCCTACAAAAGCGATAATCATGCTCGTTATCATATACTTTTTCGGTTTTACATGCTTATATCCCCATAGAATACAAATAGAAATCATCGGCATCAGTGCTTCCATAATGGAGGCTACCATCACACCTGATTTTCCCATTAACATTTGACCTAAAAATATAAGTACATTATATACAGTAAACGCCATCGTTCCGAAAAAGACGAGTAACTTTCCTCTTCCCTCTAAACGAAATGCCTGTTTTCCTTCTTTCATTAACAACAATACAATCAGTACGATCGCCACTGCTCCATAGCGAATAAGCGAAAAATAAAATGGATCTATGTATTCTAGCGCATGATCAGCAACCGGAAACATTGCTCCCCACGACATACTTGCAATTAAACATGCTAAAGCCCCTATTATCATTTGACCTTTTTTCACCACAATCCCCCACTTCTTTCTATTTGCACAAAGAGAATTGTAAAAGAAAAAATATATCACGTAAAATGATTCAAAATGATGTTAACTATCATTTATAATGATAGTTAACATCAAGGAGGATCACATTATGGAATTAAGAGATTTACAAATCTTCCAGAACGTTGCCGACAAAGGTAGTGTAAGCGGCGCAGCAAAGGAATTAAATTACGTACAATCAAATGTAACTGCACGTATTAAACAACTAGAGAACGAACTAAAAACACCGCTCTTTTATCGTCATAAACGAGGCATGACTTTAACAGCTGAAGGAAGAAAAATGCTCGTTTATGTTAATAAAATTTTGCAAGATGTTGACGAGCTAAAACAAGTATTTTTAGATAGTGAAACTCCCTCTGGCATATTAAAAATCGGTACAGTCGAAACAGTAAGTACATTACCTACCATTTTATCTTCTTACTATAAACGCTATCCGAATGTCGATTTATCATTACAAGCGGGTCTAACAGAAGCATTGATTAGAGAAGTACTTGATCATCAATTAGATGGTGCCTTTATATCAGGGCCTATTAAACACCCACTAATTGAACAATACGATGTTAGTACAGAAAAATTAATGCTTGTAACACAAAATAAAGCTTTTCATATAGAAGAATTTACAACAACGCCCCTACTCGTTTTTAACCAAGGATGTGGATACCGTTCCAAACTAGAACGATGGCTTAAAGATGAAGGTTTGCTCCCAAAAAGAATTATGGAATTTAATATATTAGAAACGATATTAAACAGTGTTGCACTCGGCCTTGGAATTACACTCGTACCACAGTCTGCTGTCCACCATCTTTCTAAAGCTGGTAAAGTACATTGTCATGCAATCCCTGAAAAATATGGTAGTATTTCAACGGTTTTCATACGCCGTAAAGATAGTTATATGACGAATTCAATGCGTAGCTTTTTAAAAACAATTGAAGAGCATCATCATATCAATATGCTTTAAAAGACATTCTTACATGAATGTCTTTTTTTCTTACAAAAATGTAAGTCTCCCGTAAGCTAATTCGATAGTTGCAGGCGATCATATTTCCTATAATTAAGGCATAAAGCAGGGCAACAACAATTCGAAAAGGAGCGGATACGCATGATGAACAAAATGAAATCAAACAAATTTTTAAATACAATGGGCATGGTGCTATCCGCACTTGTCGATGCAAAAGCTGTTGCAACTACATTAAATAAATAAGGAGAGATTATAATGAACAACATTACATTTAACAAATCAGACTTTATCGGACTTGCAAGTGGAGCGACTCTTCTTACAGCCTTCATTTACACACTTGCTCAAGGTCTTGTTTAATACTTTGTTTCCCCAAACCCCTTTATATATAGAAAAGGCTGCTCGTCTTATAGACAAGCAGCTTTTTAGTTTGTCCCGCTTTAATGGGCAGTAAGACCCCCACCTCAAAATTCAGCGAAAGCAAAGAATTTAGGTGGGGGTCGGGCCGCCCATTAAAGTCCGATTGGTGAGGGCTGATAATCAGTGGGGGATGAAGAAAACCCCCACTGATTAAAGTTTCACTTTATTTCATATATAACTTGACCTGTTTTCGTCATATCGTATCCGCCAATCGCTTTTAATTCATTATGAAATTCTTCCGATTGCAGAATATCTTTCACGACTTCGATCAGCTCTTCATTTTCTTTATTCTTCAAAATCACTAAATCATACTGTTCTTTCATGATTGGAATAAAGTCTACATTTACAATCTGTGAAAACTTTTCTGAACCTACTCCTACGTCAGCTTTTCCATTTGCGACTTGCGTGGCAACACCAAGATGATTCGACTCTTCCCATTCATATCCACTAATACGCTCTTTATTTAATTTTTGAATGCGCAATTGTTCATCCACTAACACCCTAATGCCAGAACCTTTTTCTCGATTTACAAATCGTATAGATGATTGAGATAAATCAGCCCATGTTTTTATATTTTTCGGATTTCCCTTTTGCACATAAAACCCAACGTTCCTTGCTAATAAATTAATCATCGTACATGGTTGACCCACTAAAATACGTTTTACATACGGAACATTATATGTACCTGTTTCTCCATCAAACAAATGTAAGCTAACGATATTTCCTTCTCCTTGATACATTTTTACTAAACTCGTTAAACTACCTTGATATGCCCTTAATATGTTTGAACTTGGCAGGCGATTTTCTATACGTTTTGCCAACATATCTAACGTTAGTTCTTGTCCGCTAATAATACATGTATCCAAGCCCCTACTATCTTCGCTCTTTACAGGAGTACCTTGTATTTTCCCTGTTTTCATTTGCTTTATATATTGTTCTAAATCTGTTGCATCAATGCGCATCTGTCTACCAATTCTATAAGAAGGAAGTTCTCCTTTTTTAATTAGATCGTATACAGTTAATTTTGATACCTTTAATCGCTTCGCTACTTCTTCCGTTGTGTAGGAATGATGATCCATAGACGATTCCTCACTTTCTTCCTTCATTGTAACAAAGAAAAGAATATTTCTCCTATATTAAAAAACAACTATATCGTTCAAATTATATTCAATTATAACTAATCATATCTAGTTATAATTAGATATAATTAGATATAATTGAATATATCAAAACGAAAGGGGATTTTTTTATGAACAAGTTTACATTACGATCCATCGGAGCACTTATACTTTCTTTTCTTCTTATATTTAGTGCCGCATGTACAAGCGGCGAAAAGAAAGAGAAATCAACTGCTAAAGAAGGAAAAGCAGTAGAACTTACTATATCAGCTGCTGCAAGCTTACAAGATGCACTAAAAGAAATTGAAACAAAATATAAAGAAAAAGAACCTAATATTAAACTTTCTTTTAACTTCGGTGCTTCTGGTGCACTTCAACAACAAATTGAACAAGGCGCGCCTGCTGATTTATTCTTCTCAGCAGCCGAAGATAAATTCCAAACTCTTGTAAAAAAAGGATTCATTAATGAAAAAGAAGGGAAAAATCTTCTTGGAAATGAACTTGTTCTAGTTATCCCAAAAGATAGTTCTCTTACGAAAATTCAAGATTTAAAAGATGAAAAAATTAAGAAAATCGCACTTGGTACACCTGAATCTGTACCCGCGGGAAAATACGCAAAGGCTTCTCTCATACATGAAAATCTTTGGAATGACATTCAAAATAAAATCGTATTTACAAAAGATGTTCGCCAAGTGTTAACATATGTAGAAACAGGTAATGTCGATGCTGGTATTGTATACAAAACAGATGCTCTTATTTCAAAAAAAGTAAAGATTGGTGAGACAGCAGCAGCTACTTCGCATGAGCCAATCCACTATCCTTTAGGTGTTATAAAGGAATCTAAGCATAAGAAAGAGGCGACTTCATTTTATGAGTATTTGCAGTCAAAAGATGCACAATCTATCTTTAAGAAATATGGATTTACAGTCCTATCATAATTGCCATGAGCTTTGATGCCCTTTTGTTACCGATCTTTCTATCTTTACGAGTAGCTGCATGCGCCACCATTATCGTTACAATTTTAGGGACGATTATCGGGCGAGCGCTAGCACGCTCCTCATGGAGATATAAAATAATATTAGAAACTATTTTCTTATTACCAATGGTACTTCCACCAACTGTAATCGGCTTTTTTCTCATTATCATTTTTGGAAATAATAGTCCCATTGGAACATGGATAGAATCAATATTTCAGCAGTCCATTATGTTCACATCTACTGCTGCGATCATCGCTTCTACAGTTGTTGCATTTCCACTCATGTATCAATCAGCAAAAACGGGATTTTCTATTGCAAATATACAAATTGAAGAAAGTGCTCGCGACCTTGGTGCAAGTGAATATCAAGTTTTTCTGCACGTTACACTTCCGCTTGCATTTCCCGCCTTACTAAGCGGAATGATTTTGAGCTTTGTTCGTGCGCTCGGTGAGTTCGGTGCTACACTCATGTTTGCTGGGAACATTCCTGGTAAAACTCAAACAATCCCAACTGCAATTTACATGGCGATTGATGCGAGTAATATGCAGCTCGCTTGGACACTTGTAGTTATCACTATTAGTATGTCACTCCTATTTCTGCTATGTATTCAGCTTATTAATAAAAGAATTACTAACTCTTAAAGCAGCTTTTTTCGAAGCTGCTTCTTTATTTCTTAGGAAATAAAATATACCATCGGGAAATAACTGAATTTTACCTCTTATTAAAATATACATTTTATTTGAATTCACTTTCTAAAATAGGCAATTTCCTGTTATTATATGGAGGTGTTTCAAAAAATGAAGAAATGAAAACGCATTTATATCGTGAATTCTTCATCCTGTTTTAGCGATCGGTAATCTTCTACTCTAGTAGTGGGGCATTACCGATCGTTAGAACGATATGTAATTATATTGGTATAGAAAACCGAAGGGAGTCTTGTAATGGACATTTTATTAGCGCTTCTTCCTGCAATTGCATGGGGAAACATCTTATTAGTAAGCGTAAAAATGGGCGGTGGTGCATATAGCCAAACGGTAGGTATGACAATCGGTGCTCTATTCTTCGCAACAATTATGTATGTATTTACTCAACCAGCTTTAACAATGACAGTCTTGATTGTTGGTTTTATTTCAGGTTTATTCTGGGCTTTAGGACAAGTAAACCAATTAAAAACAGTTGAAAAACTAGGTGTTTCAACTACTGTAACGATTTCTACTGGTATGCAACTTGTTGCAACTTCTATCTTTGGGGTTATCGCTTTCCGTGAGTGGACTACTACAACAACGATTGTTCTGGGAACGATTGCAATCCTATTAATCGTAGTTGGTGTTGTATTCACATCATTAGATGACAAAGAAAATGCACAGCCACCAGGACAATTGAAAAAAGGACTTCTTACTTTAATTGTTTCTACTTTCGGTTACCTTGTATATGTAATTATTATTCGTTGGTATAATATCGATGGTTGGTCTGCTATTTTACCACAAGCAGTTGGTATGTTTGTCGGTGCGGTTGTATTGACATCTAAACATAAACCATTTAACAAATATGCAATCCGTAATGCTTTATCTGGTTTACTATGGGGAACTGGAAACTTATTCTTACTTCTTTCATTACCACGTGTCGGAGTAGCAACAAGCTTCCCATTATCTCAAACTGGAATCGTTATCTCAACATTCGGTGCGATTGTCTTCTTAGGTGAGAAGAAAACAAAACGTCAATTGATCTTTATTGCACTAGGTAGTGTTTTAATTATCGGCGGCGCTGTATTATTAGGTATGACAAAAGCATAAACTTATAATCTATTAATAAACCCCTGAAGCATATATGCTTCAGGGGTTTTTCTCTTTCAATTGTTTTCTAAATATAATTATTTACATGCCCCTGTCTTTTATCCCGCTTTAACGGGCAGTAAGACCCCCACCTCAAAATTCAGCGAAAGCAAAGAATTTAGGTGGAGGATCAACTGCCCATAAAAGTCCGATTGGTGAGGGCTGATAATCAGTGGGGGATGAAGAAAACCCCCACTGATTAAAGTTTCACTTTATAGTTGTTCTTCCACTCTAGTAAACCAGCTACACATATAAAGAGATTAATAACAGCTAATATTAGCATGACGTATAAACCTGTGGAAATATAAATCACAATGCTAACCACGTTATACAAAATCCATAAATACCAGTTTTCTAAAATTTTTCGACTTAGCATAAATTGAGCTACTAATCCTAGTACAGCATTTAAAGCATCTAAATATGGACTAGTTGATTCTAAATAACGGATTTGATAATAGCCCCAACCAATCCAAGCAACTAACATAAAGATTATATACAGAGTCCACCCTTTTACACCTAAACGAACTGTTGCTTTTACCTCTTCTCCCCCACTACGTGCAATCCAATAATACCAACCATATACATTAAATATAAATTGAAAGGCTGCCAATACTGCCATTGCATATAAACCTTGCGTAATGAAAATATACAGAAATACCGCAACCGTAATCATGCCAAACAAAAAGTTAGATACCTTTTCCCTCGCTAATAACCAAACATTAATAATCCCCATAACCGATGCGAAAATTTCAATATAACTCGATTGAATATAAAATCCAACCAATACGCAAATAATACTAGAAATAAATAAAAAAAGCGGACTTCTGACCATGATCATCTCTCCCCAGATGTATAATAAATTCCCTATCACCAGTATAAGTAATAGCTCTTTCCTTTACCATGAATTTCCTCCTTCTCGTTATCCATTCCATCTACGGTAAGTCTTTTCTTTTTACAAAATTCTCTTAAAGATGGTATCGTTTTTTATAACATATCTCCACTAGAAAGGAATAAAGGATATGCTAACTAAACATCGAATTCTATTTATTGGTGCTGGTCGTATGGCAGAAGCTATATTTTCCGGATTACTTAAAACAAGCAAAGAATACATCGAAAAAATTATCGTTTCTAACCGCAGCAACGTAGAAAAGCTAGAACAATTACAAGGACGATATAATGTGTCTATCACAACAGATTGGAAGCAGCATGTTACATCTGTTGATACGATTGTTTTAGCAATGCCGCCTTCTGCACATGAAGAATTATTAGCGGAGCTATCTCCGTTACTATCGAATCAACTTGTCGTAACGGTAGCTGCTGGCATTGGTCCATCTTATTTAGAAGCTAGACTCCCTAAGGACACGCCTGTTGCTTGGATTATGCCAAATACAGCTGCTGAAATTGGGAAGTCAATCTCCTTATATACAACAGGACAATCAGTAAACGAGATGCATCAAGAAACCTTGCAACTGCTTTTAAGAGGCATTGGTACTTCGCAACTTTGCACTGAGGAAGAAGTTCATCAGCTTACTGCAGTTACTGGAAGTGCACCAGCTTTCCTTTATTACTTTGCTGAAAGCTTGATTGAAGCAACAACAAGTTATGGCGTCGATGAAGCAACCGCAAAACACCTTGTCATTCAAATGATTTCTGGATCTGCTTCTATGCTTGAACAAACGCAAGATCCGGCTAACCTCCGCGAACAAGTAACAACGCCAGGTGGTTCCACAGCTGAAGGTCTCAAAGCTTTATATGAATATAATTTTTCAGAGGCGGTTCAAAAAGCAGTAGAAGCAACAAACAAAAAAGCTAGGGGGAAATAATATGAGTTTAACAAGTTTAAAAGACTATACTACATTACATAACGGTGTAAAAATGCCTTGGTTCGGTTTAGGTGTTTTTAAAGTAGAAGATGGTTCAGAAGTAATTGAGTCTGTAAAATCAGCAATTAAAAATGGCTACCGCAGCATCGATACTGCAGCAATCTATCAAAACGAAGAAGGCGTTGGACAAGCAATCCGTGAAGCAGGTGTTTCACGTGAAGAATTATTTATTACATCAAAAGTATGGAATAGCGATCAAGGATATGAAACAACACTTCAAGCATTTGAAACTACATTAGAAAAATTAGGTCTAGAATATTTAGATTTATATTTAGTACATTGGCCTGTAAAAGGGAAATATACTGAATCATGGAAAGCGTTAGAAAAACTTTATAAAGATGGCCGTGTTCGTGCTATCGGTGTGAGTAATTTCCACATTCACCACTTACAAGACGTATTTGAAATCGCTGAAATTAAGCCAATGGTCAATCAAGTGGAATACCACCCACGTTTAGCACAAGAAGAATTACACGCTTTCTGTAAAGAACATAACATCCAGCTTGAAGCTTGGTCACCATTAATGCAGGGACAACTACTGGATAACTCCACATTACAAGACATTGCGACAAAATATAATAAATCAACTGCACAAATTATTTTACGCTGGGATTTACAAAATGAAGTTGTAACAATCCCTAAATCTATTAAAGAACATCGCATTATTGAAAATGCAAATATATTCGATTTTGAATTAAGTGCTGATGACATGAAAGCAATTCAAGCTCTAAATGAGGATCGTCGCGTTGGTCCAGATCCAGATAACTTTAACTTCTAGTAGAAAAACCACTGCCATATGCAGTGGTTTTTCTCGTTAAATAAAACTGAAAATTTAAACTATATTTCAATTAGTTGACACTTCATCATCCAAGGTGTAAGATTTTGAATTATCAAAGAAACACAAAAATTAATAAAATTTATTCGTTTACTCATTGTATCAAGAGAGGTGGAGGGACTGGCCCTTTGAAACCTCGGCAACAGGTTCATTTTGAATACTGTGCCACTTCCTGCAAGCATTGTGCTTGAAAGATAGAATGAGGGACTTCGTTTATATACGGGTGCATAACTTGTACGTAAAAATCCCTCTTTCTCAATATGAAAAGAGGGATTTTTTATTTTTCATTTCCCTCATCAGCATCCAAACTTAATTATTTAGGAGGAAAATCAAATGAAAAAGAAGTTTGTACCCGGTATTGCATCAGTTGTAGGAGTAAGTATTTTATTAACTGGTTGCGGTAGTTATAAAAACGAAGCAAGCGGAGCAAATGCAAAAGACGAGGCGCCTAGTAAACAGGTTTTAAACTTATCTTCACCTACTGAAATACGAACAATGGATACAGCCCGTGCTACAGATACTGATTCTGGTCAAGTAATGAGAAACGTATTTGAAGGTTTGTATAATCTTGGTGAAGGTAACAAACCTGTCCCTGGCGTTGCGAAATCTCATGAAGTAAGTGGCGATAAAACGAAATACACATTCCACCTGCGAGATTCAAAATGGTCAAACGGCACTCCTGTCACAGCGAAAGATTTTGTCTTCGCTTGGCAAAGAGCTGTTGATCCAGCAACAGCCTCTGAATATGCATTTCTATTCTTTGATATTAAAAATGCAACAAAAATTAACAACAAAGAACTTCCAGCCGATCAACTTGGTGTAAAAGCAATTGATGACCATACGTTTGAGGTAGAATTAGAACGTCCTGTTCCGTACTTTATAAGCCTAACAGCATTCCCAACATTTCTACCAATTAACGAGGAATTCTTTAAAGCACAAGGTGATAAGTATGCGTTAGAAGACAATACAATTTTGTACAACGGAGCTTTTACACTAAGCGATTGGAAGCATGAGCAAAGCTTTAAATTTAAGAAAAACCCTACCTATTGGGATAAAGATACTGTCAAACTGGAAGAAATCAATTTTAACGTCGTAAAAGAAAAATCTACAGAAGTAAATTTATTCGAGTCAAAACAATTAGATCGTATCAAACTAACATCTGACTTCGTTGATAAATATAAAAAGGATGCTAACTTTAAAGAACGGCCAAACGTAGGGGTACAGTTTCTACGTATGAATCAACAAAACAAAGTACTTCAAAACGTTTCTGCACGCCAAGCAATCGATCAAACAATTGATCGAAAATCCTTTGTAAATACGTTATTAAATGACGGCTCCACACCAACCTCTAGTCTCGTGCCGAAAAACTTTGCAAAAGGACCTGACGGAACAGACTTCCGTACTGCAAACGGCGATTTAACAAAGGTTGATACAAAATCTGCTCAAGAATTATGGAAAAAGGCAAAACAAGAACTTGGGTCTGAAAAAATAACATTAGAACTATTAATAAGTGACGGTGACCTTGAAAAGAAAACTGGTGAGTTCTTAAAAGGACAATTAGAAAAGAATTTAGATGGCTTAACAGTAAATATAAAGCCGCAACCACGTAAACAACAAGTTTCACTTTTATTAAAAGGTGACTACGAAATTGGAATTGACGGCTGGAGCCCTGACTTTGCAGATCCAATTACATTCCTTGAGCTATTTACAACGAATAACCCTTACAACTTAGATCATTACTCTAATAAGGAGTTCGATGAAACAATAGCAAAAGTGAAAACAACTTTAGCCGGTGATGAAAAAGCTCGCTGGGAAGCATTACTAGCATCCGAGAAAATATTATTTAAAGACTCTGTTATCGCTCCTCTTTACCAAAAAGGCGAATCTTATTTAGAACGTTTTTATGTGAAAGGAATTGTGCAAGTAGACTTTGCAGGTCAATTAAAATTCAAATGGGCCAAAATTGAAAAATAAAGCGAAACTTTAATCAGTGGGGTTTTCTTCATCCCCCACTGATTATTAGCCCAAACCAATTGTTTTTTTAGCAAAACATATTAAAAGCAGATTCCCTAATGTGAGGAAATCTGCTTTTTTAATATATTATTCTAAGAAATTAACAATCTATTTTTATTATTGACATATAGTTCTTTCCAGTGTTAATATTCTAAATAATCAAAGAAACAAAATATTTCACCATCAAAATATAACGTCTACTACGTTGAAACATATAACGATAGATTATAGCTCAACATGTATATACATATAGAACACCTGATTACCTACATACACATATCTATAATAGGTTTTCTCTTCTTCTATAGCTACACTTCAAAACGTGGACATTACGACGTTACGAACAACACATTTAGGGAGGAACGAACAATGAAGAAAAAAGTTGTACCTGTTGTTGCATCTGTTTTAGGGGCAAGTCTATTACTAACTGCTTGCGGAGGAAATAAAGATCATGCAAGCGGAGCGAAAGCAAATGATAAAGCACCTGATAAACAGGCAATTAACTTATCATTCGCTTCAGAAATTCCAACAATGGATGTTGCAAAAGCAACGGATGGGGAATCCATGAGCGTAATGCGCAATGTTTTTGAAGGTTTATATGCAATGGGAGAAGATAACAAACCAATTCCTGGTGTTGCTGAGTCGGTTGACCTTAGTCCCGATAAAACAAAATATACATTCCACCTGCGTGATTCAAAATGGTCAAACGGTACTCCAGTTACAGCAAAGGACTTTGTCTTCGCTTGGCAACGTGCCGTAAATCCTGATACAGCAGCTGAATATGCATTCTTATTCTTCGATATACAGAATGCGAAACAAATAAGCCAGAAACAATTGCCAATTGATCAACTAGGTGTCAAAGCTCTTGATGATAAAACGTTAGAAGTACAACTAGACCGTCCTGTTCCCTACTTCTTAAGCTTAACGACATTCTCAACATTCTTACCAATTAATGAAGATTACTTAAAATCTCAGGGCGATAAATATGGTTTAGAAACAAATCATTTAATTTACAACGGTGCTTTCATATTAGATAACTGGAAACACGAGCAAAGCTTCCAATTGAAGAAGAACCCTAACTATTGGGATGCTAAAACTGTAAAATTAGAAGAAATCAACTTCAATGTCGTTAAAGATAAATCTACAGAAGTTAACTTATACGATTCAGGACAAATTGATCGCGTTGCTTTAACTGCGGAGTTTGTTGATAAATATAAGAGCGATCCAAACTTCAAAGACCGCGCTGAAGTTGGCATTCAATTTTTACGACTAAATCAAAAAAATGAAACATTAAAAAATCAACATGCACGCCTTGCTATTAACGGAGCAATGAATAAAAAAGCATACGTAGAAACAATTTTAAATAATGGTGCTATTCCAGCTGAAGGAATGGTTCCTGCGAAATTCGCAAAGAGTCCAGAAGGTAACGACTTCCGTAAAGAAAACGGAAACCTAGTCAAAGATGATGTGAAAACAGCGAAAGAAAACTGGAAAAAAGCGAAACAAGAACTTGGTACTGACAAAGTAACAATCGAACTATTAACAAGTGATAATGCTTTAGCTAAAAAAACTGGTGAATATTTAAAAGGTGAACTAGAAAAGAACCTAGATGGATTAACAGTGACATTAAAACCACAACCACGTAAACAACAGCTGAAACTACTATTAAGTGGTGACTATGAAATCGGTATTGATGGCTGGGGCCCTGACTTCGCTGACCCAATTACATTCTTAGATTTATTTACAACAGATAGTGCTTATAACTTCGATAAATACTCTAACAAAGAGTACGATGCACTCATTCATAAAGTGAAAACAGATTTAGCTAGCGATGAAAAGGCTCGCTTTGAAGCAATGAAGCAAGCTGAAAAAATCCTATTACAAGACGGTGCTGTCGCTCCTTTATACCAACAAGGTCGTTCTTACCTACAACGCGGATTTATTAAAGGGCTTGTAACAACTGACTTCGGTGGTGAATTTAACTACAAGTGGACAGAAGTTACAAAATAATAAAATAAAAAAGGTATCCAATCGCAGGATACCTTTTTTATTTTATACTTCTTTAACTACATAGCTTCTTCTCTTTACTATTCCTTTTATAGATACAGTAATTACTGCTACCAATTGTGTAACTAATATAATGACTAATAATGAAATAATATTTTTCTCTAAACTTACTCCCCCAAATATTATTGTATAATAGCCATTCGCTGCATATGTTGCGGGAAATAATTCACCGATTGTTTGATATGTTTTAGAAAGCATCTCATGTGGTACAATTACACCCGAACTTACAAGTTGTAATGATAGTGAAATTATATTAAAGATCATACCTGCATTTCCGAAAACAGTTATGAACATTTGTGTTAATGAAAGAAAGGCGAAGAAAACTATCGCTTGAAACATCCATATACTCCATACTGCTTCGTGTATTTCAATTTGAAATCCTCTCATCAAACCAATTGTAATACATGCAAGTAAAATTGATACTGTACCGTTAATGACCTGCCTTGATACAAAATTACTCCAACCGTTCTTTACTTCCTTTGCAATTTTTGATAGCTCCATACTCATGATCATCGCTCCTACAAATGAAGCTAATACCATCATTAGTGGTACCATATTAGCCGAAAATCCTTTTGCATCATTTACTTTATGAACTGTAAAGCGAATTGAATCTTCAGTTAAACTTTTTATCACTTCTACATTCTCAGGCCCTGCAGCTTGTAATTTCCCAACAATCGCTTGTTTCTTATAACTTGTTATCTCTTTATTTACATTGTCTCTAATTTGCTTTGCAGCTCCTTCCATCATTTGCTTTGCCATCATGGCATTCGCTTGATTAATGTGGAAGTTTAAATTTGATTTTCCTGTTTCATTTATATCCTTTGAAAAGGAAGCAGGAATTTCAATAATCATATCGTACATATGGTCATTCATTTCTTTATTTGCTTTTTCCACAGACTGTTCTGCTTTCACTTGAAATGGTAAATTTCTCTGTAAGCCTTCTGCTATTTTACTACCTATATTTCCATCTTCATTCACAATAGCGATACGCATTTGATCTACTCTTTCATTCACTCCATCATATGCCGTTAACCAAACACAAAAGAAAATAAGTTGGAACGATAGCGCAACTACCATTCCTATATACGTACCTGGTATTTTTAAAAACTGTTTTAATGTATCCATCTTCCCGCTCTCCTATTTAGCAAGCAAGTACTTACTTGCATTTCATTTTAAATAAATACTAGGGTCTTAAAGCCCTAGCATATAAAACTATATTATTCTCAATAAATTTCTCATCATCGATTTCCATAAGTCGGTTTTCAAAACGCAATTTAGATAAGAAGTAACCAAAATTAATCCATATAAAATTCATTACTTGCGCTTCAATATTTGTATGAATAATCTTTCCCTGTTCCTGCATTTTAGCAAAATATATGATTAATTCTTCTTTTAACCCTTTTGGAATTTTGGAGATTTCCTCATCTAATTCAGGAAATTCCCTCGCCTCACGTATACCGATAGAAATAATATCTTTTATGCTATCTAAAAATTTATGATAATGCCTTGCTAAGTTCTTTAAATCCGTTTCTAATTCCCACACAATTTCTGCCTGTAAAAACCGTTTTAAATGCGGTACATATGAAAATTCAGCAATCGCGGCTTCAATAACACCCTTTTTACTTTTAAAATTGCGGAATATCGTTACTTCATTAACACCAGCACGCATTGCAATTTCTTTCGTTGTTGCTGCTGTATATCCCTTTTCTTTCACCAATTCAATTGCTGCTTGAATGATTTTTTCTGCTGTTTTTGAGCGCGCCATAAAATCCTCTCTTCCTCATGCAAGTGATCACTTACATTTAGATTATATACTTTTTCTAATCGTTGTCAATAATCCTCTTCCCCTTCTTTTTGCATCGAACTAAAACTCATCATAAATATAAACATAAACATCAAATATGTTCTCCACGTCAAAGAAGGTATATGCCCTGACCACAGATAGCTAATGAAATAGTTAATTCCCATAATACAAGACGATACTACTAAACTAATACTTATTAGTTTTGCATATTTGAACATATCTTTTCTCCTTACTTTTCTATCTCTTCAAATTGCAGATTTATTGGCTCTTCTAGTAGTGTTTCATAAAAATTTTCAGCCAAATCTGTTGAAGGAATTTTTTCATCCACTTCATCAAATCGAATACGATCTAGCCACACACAACCTTCCCCTGATAATAGGACACCAAATGCTATACCAAGTGCTTCTTCTTTTATATCTAATACAACCGAGTACGATTGCCAGTTATTCGTATTTTTAATTGGGCGATTTTGCATGTTATCCATAGCGAGTGGTTCTGTATCTTTTCCGTCTACTCTCATCCACAATCCTGCCCAATCTCTTACGTTCTCACTCTTAACAAATGCTGTTAAACGTAATCTTTTACCTACATATTTATCTGCTCGGAACATTTGCATTAATGTTGAAAATCCTCCGTGCGTAACATTTTCTTTTGCTTTTATGTATGCAGATACTTTTCCTTGATGTGCAACTTCATAATCTAAGCCCATCTCATACTCAGCAGGATGACTTCCACTTAAAATCCATCCTTTCGGTATACCTTTTTGCATTGAAATACCCTCTCTTTCTATATAAAATGACTGGAAGTACTTTCGATATTTCTTTGGTGGCAATTGAAACATTCTTTTAAAAGCTCTCGTAAATGCCTCTTGTGAGGAAAAGCCGTATTGTACTGCAATATCAATAACAGCCCTCTCCGTTGACACTAAGGCTTGCGCAGCATGAGTTAACCTTCTCTTTCGAATATAATCCGTTACACTCATCCCAACATATCTTTGAAAGATGCGATGAAAATGGTACATCGATACTGCACTGTGAGACGCCACTCTTTCTGTTGTAAGCTCCTCATGTAAATGATCCTCTATATATTCAATTGCTTGTTTTATCATCTCTTTATATTCTTCATGCATGTTAGTACCCCCTCACAACTTCAATTTACCATATACATACAAATCATTTTTGATTTAAATTGCGGATTATCCCTTGTGGCTATAGGGTAATAATTTATTTTCACCTCATACATAATTACATGATTTTGGGAAAAACTTGTATAGAACGAATTTACATAAGGAGGAATTTTTAATGAGAATTTTACTATCAGTTTTATTAGCTCTTATGCTAGTACCTGCATTAACAGGATGTAAAGCTCCTGTTAAAGAAGACACAACTTCTAATAAAAAGACTACAGAAGAGGCAAAGAATGAAGCTCCTGCTGATTTAAAACTAAACTTCAATGAATTCGATTTAAAGGCAGACTACCAAGATACAAAGAAAGACTACGAAGCTGACTATAAAAATGTAGCAGCAGATAAAAAAATGGAAGCAAAAATTGAAGATCATAAAGCAGATGTAAAATTAACAGGAGACGAGGCTATCACAAAATTAAGCCCACTTCTACAAGAATTAAAATTTAATAAAGATACTCCCGACCAAGAAGTAATCGATCAAGTAGTAAACGTGTTCAAACTTGATAAAGACTACCAAAAGTTCGATTTAGAAGTTGTCTTCTCTGATGGAACGAAAAAGGAATATAAAAGAGAAATAAAATAAAGAAGTAGGCCGTTGCCTACTTCTTTATTTTACTTTTTAGCATATCGTAAGCTCGGTTGAGATCCTACGTAGTATTCTAATCCAGATACAGATGATTTTTGTAAATAAGAATCTGTCGGGAATACAAGTGGGATTAAAGGATACTCTGTAAACATAATATCTTCTGCTTGATGTAATAAGTCAAAGCGTTTATTTTCATCTTGTTCTAATTTTGCTTGATTAATTAAATTATCGAAGTCTTTATTAAACCATTTCGCATAGTTATTTGGACCATCCCCTGCATAAATTTCTAATTGAGCAGCTGGATCTAATGTAGATCCTCCCCATCCCATATATGCAATTTGGAAGTCACTTTGTTTATACATATCGATATAACTTTTCCACTCTTTACCTTCTATTTTCACATCTACCCCAAGATTTTTCTTAAACATTTCTTGAAGTGTTTCAGCTATTTTTTTCTTATCTGAATATTTCACTGTTACTTCTGGAAGAGTAGTCCATCCCTCTTCTTTCATTCCTTCTTCTAATAACGTCTTAGCTACTGCAGGATCATATTTAAAATAGTCACCTTTCTCTTTACGGAAGTCGCGGCCACTTTCTGTTTTTGCTCCTTCTGGTACAAATCCATATGCTTCTTTTGCATTATTCTTTAATATTTTCTCTACGATAAACTTGCGATCTACAGCTATTGCAAAAGCTTTACGAATTTTCGCATTTGTAAATGGTGGCTTTTCTGAATTAAATGAATAAATATGAGTTGAGTAGTCTTGCATTTTTTTAAACTCTTTATTGTTTTGTTCCTTTTCAACTAAATCTGTTGGTATGTGAGATAGTAAATCTAATTCTCCAGATTTGTATAATTGATACGCTGTTTTACCTTCAGGAATAATACGGAATTCGATTTCTTTTGATGCTACTTTTTTATCATGAAACTCTTTATTTTTTTCTAAAATAATCGATTGATTATGCTTCCATTCTTTCAATGTAAAAGGACCGTTTGTAATTAATTCTTTTGGATCTACTTTTAGTTTACCTTTTTCATCAATAGATTTTTTATTAAGTGGAATATATAACGACTGAGATAATGTTCGTTTAATAGATGTTACCGGATGTTCAAATTGTAGCTTTAGAGTTACATCATCTACCGCTTGAATTCCTACTGCATCTTCTGCACCTTTCCCTGTATTAAATGCTTCTCCACCTTTAATGAAATATAGTTCTGTTGCATTCATAGAACCCGTTTTAGGATTTAATATTCTCTTCCAAGCAAATTCAAAATCTTTTGCTGTTAACGGGGAGCCATCAGACCATTTTAATCCTTTTTTCAAATAGAATGTATACTCTTTTCCATCCGCTCCAGCTTCCTCTTTCTCTACTAAATCCTTTTCAAACTTCCCGTCAGTTGTCTGTCTGTACAAAGTTGCAAATAAGTGCTCAATTACATAATTAGAGTTATTATCCGTTGAAATTGCTGAATCTAGCGTATAAGGATCACTACCAAGATTCGTTACAAAACGGTCTCCTTTACTAGCACTTGCTTTTGAAGTATCTTTCTTGCCACAAGCGACAGAAGTAATTGCTAATACGGTCATAATGACAAATAATAAAAACTTCTTCATCTTACATTCCCCTTTAACCTAAAATTTTTGGTGTTGATGCTAATAATGTTTTTGTATAAGAATGTTGAGGATTACGGAACACTTCATCCGTATTTCCAAATTCAACAAGTTCTCCTTTATATAAGACAGCCACTTTTTCACATAAGTAGTGAACCATCGGTAAATCATGTGCGATAAATAAATATGTATAGCCTTGTTCCTTTTGAATCTTTTGCAACAAGTGCACAATTTGGATTTGAAGTGAAACATCTAACGCTGAAATTGGTTCATCCAGGATTAATACTTCTGGCTCACATAATAACGCCCTTGCAATAGCGATCCGTTGACGTTGTCCTCCGCTAAATTCGTGTGGGTATCGATCAATATATCGCCTATCTAATCCAACACGTTCTAGCGCATCACCTGCCACCTTATCTTTCAATTCTTTATCACCTAAACCGAATGAAATATATCCTTCTGTTACGCTATCGCGTACTTTCCAGCGCGGATTTAATGCAGCTGTTGAATCTTGAAAAATGAATTGTACTTTCTGCAAGAAATCTTGCTTATGAGCTGACTTCAACTTGTGAACAACTTGACCGTTATAATCAATTTGACCAGACGTTGGGCTCTCGATCCCAGCTATGAGCTTACCAAGTGTTGTCTTTCCTGAACCACTTTCTCCAATAATGCCAAGCGTCGTTCCTTTCGGGATAGAAAGTGATATATCTTTTAGCGCTATGATTTCTTTCTTTTTACTTCCATACGTTTTCGTTACTTGCTTTACAGTAATTAAATCTGTCGTCATGAGGCATTCACCTTCTCTTTTGATTTCACTTCGTTATGATCTAGAACATGTTGCCAACAATGTGAACTGTGTTCCCCAGAATATGCTGTTCTATCAGGGAAACGATGAATGCATTCTTGTATTGCTACTGGGCATCTATTTACAAATGGGCACCCAAAGCTATTTAGCGTTTCAATTGATGGTGTTGTTCCCTCAATAGCTCTAAGTACCTTTTCGGAATCATCCATATTCGGAATAGCTTGCAATAAACTTTTCGTATATGGGTGCTTAGGTGAATCTATCACTTCTTGTATCGTCCCTTTTTCAACAACACGTCCTCCGTACATCACAACTACTCGATCTGCTACTTCACGTACAAGTGCCAAATCGTGGGTAATTAATAAAATACTCGTATTTTGTTTTTCTTTTCGCTCTTTTAATAACCCCATAATTTGCTTTTGAATCGTTACATCTAATGCAGTTGTAGGCTCATCTGCAATAACGAGCTTTGGATGACAAGCAAACGCAATTGCTAAACAAATACGTTGTCTCATACCTCCGCTTAATTGATGTGGGTACTGTTCAAAACGTTTCTCTGCTTCATGTATCCCTAAATCCGTTAATAAATTAATCGCAATTTCTTTTGCTTCTCTTTTCGACTTTTTCTCATGTTGCAAAATCACCTCTGTAATTTGCCTTCCTACTTTCATCGTCGGATTTAAAGAGGACAGAGGGTCTTGAAAGATAAACGAAATGTCTTTCCCTCGAATTTGATTCCATTCTGATTCTTGTAAATTCGTTAATCCTTGAGATTGGAAAGAGATGCTTCCGTCATCGATGTGAATAGATTCTTGATTTAATCCGACAATAGATTGTGCTGTAACACTTTTTCCTGAACCACTTTCTCCTACAAGTGCAACGATTTCACCTTCGTTAATAGAAAAGGAAACATGCTTCACAATTGCTTGCTTACTATTCTCTTTTTCAACGGCCAATGTTACGTTTTCTAAAGATAAGAGCTGTCCCATGTCTTTTCTCCTTTCGATTCCGTTTGACGATTTTTGGATCAATTGCATCTTGCAAACCATCACCAATTGCATTAAATGCGAACATGATGAGCGCAATCATCAGCGATGGGAAGAAAAGTTGCCACCATTCCCCACTTAATAGTGTCCCGAGCGCATCATTCGTCATCGTCCCCCAGCTCGCTGCTGGTGATTGTACCCCGAGTCCGATAAAACTTAAAAATGATTCTGAGAAAATAGCTGCGGGAATTGTAAATGATAAATTTACGATAATAATGCCTGTTAAGTTCGGAATGATATGTCCGTATATAATCTTCATATGCGATGTACCTAATCGCTCTGCTGCAATAACAAATTCTCTTTGCTTTAAAGATAATACTTGCGCCCTAACGAGACGTGCCATACCAATCCATCCTGTTAATGCAAGAGCAATAATAATTGTAAAAAGTCCTGGTTTCATAATGATTAGTAGTAAAATAACAATTAATAAATATGGAATACCGTATAATACTTCAATCCCTCGTACAATCCACTCATCAATTAACGTTCCAAGGCGATTACGCCCTCTCACATATCCACTAAATCCCCCAATCAGTACACCAAGTCCTATATCAAGAACGGCCGCTATTAATCCAACTACTAATGAAATTTTCCCACCAGCCCAAGTACGTGCCCAAATATCCCGACCTAAATCATCTGTTCCGAACCAATGCTCACTACTAGGAGGTAAATTTGTCGCCTCTTTTACTTGTTCACTCGCGGTAAAAGGGGTTAAACTTTCACCGATAAGAGAGAAAATAATAATGAGTAATAATGTCACCGCTCCTAGAACTGCGATCGGATTTGATACAAACTTACGAAACACTTCTTTTTTTCGGCTAATCGTTTGCTGCTCTTTATTTATCGTTAATTCTTTTTTCTCTTCATTCGTTAATAGCTGTTTATTGATTTCATAAGCTCCCATTTAAATGCCCCCCTCCTTACGTAATAGAACGAATACGCGGATCAACAATACGGTGAATAATATCTGTAATGAAAATACAAGAAATTAATAATGCACTATAGAAAATTGTTGTTCCCATAATTACTGGATAATCTCGGTTAAAAATACTATCTACAAAATATTTTCCGAGCCCAGGAATTGCAAAAATCTTTTCAATAATGAACGTACCTGTTAAAAGCCCAGCCATTAACGGTCCAACAAATGTAAGTACTGGAACAATCGCATTTCGAAGAGCATGTCTTATAATGATTTTCTTAATTGGTATACCTTTCGCTCTCGCTAGCTTAATATAATCGCTCTGCAAAACTTCAATCATATTAGAGCGAACAAATCTTGTAATAACCGCGATTGGCCCTAATGCTAATGCGAATGACGGTAATACCGTATGTTCAAATGTGCCCCAAGACGCTACTGGTAAAAGTTCAAATTGTATAGCAAATACTTGTATAAATAATGGTGCTAAAATAAAACTTGGAATAGATATGCCGAGAATCGCAAGTAAACTCACACTATAATCAATTACTCTCCCGTGATAGAGAGCAGCAAATGTACCCGCTGCAATTCCGACTAACAATGAAATAAAAAGTGCTTGTAAGCCGATGATCGCTGATGGACCAAATCCTGTCGTTATAATTTCTGATACACCTTGCCCCGTCGATTGAACAGATTCACCAAAATCAAAATGAACTACGCCGTCTAAATAAGCAACATATTGATTCCATAGCGGCTCATCAAGGTGATACTTTGCTCTCATGTTCTGCACAACTTCCGCCGGAAAGATCTTTGCATCCGATGAAAATGGATCCCCCGGAATAATGTGCATAATCAAAAATGTTACTGTTGTAATAATCCATAGTGTAAACACCATAACTGATAGTTTTTTAACAACATACACTCCAATAACCTCCTAAACTCATAAATTTACTTTGTTTTATTAGCGTATCTTTCCCATTACTCCCTTTCCTCTTCTTAAAACACAAAAAGCCTTGATCTTAAAAAATAAGATCAAGGCTTAATAAACGAAGGCCCATCACTTATCTTTCAAGACTTGCTTGCTGGAATTAGCACGGTGTTCCTGTTACAGAACCCGCTGCTGAGGTGTCATAGGGCCAGTCCCTCTACCTCTCTGGATAAGTAAATTGCTATATTATTATTTGGTTCAAATTGTATATTTCGAATTATAATTCTGAAAGAATGAAAAGTCAATCAAATTGGATATATTTAGAAAAATCAGTTTTCGCTCCTTTTATCGAAATTACAGTTTTCTCTTATAATAAAAAGAAATAATATTAAAGAAGTTATAAGATGGATCCCTTGCTTCTTGCTACTATAGGATTACCATTAACAATCGCTATACTTGTCATCATCGGTGTCTATAAAGTGAAACTTTAATCAGCGGGGGGCATCCCCCACTGATTATTAGTTGAACCAATCGGGCTTTTACGGGCAGTGGATCCCCTACCTAACTTCTTTGCTTTCACTGAATTTTGAGGTGGGGGTCTTACTGCCCGGCAAATAGCGGGATAAACTCTTTATTAAAAAGAAACATATCACTTCTTTTTATACTCCATTCGATAATATTACCGGACAAACAATCTCTGCATTTCACGAAGAACAGAAGGTATTAGTATCCGAGGATGAAGACGGAGATGGTAAGAAGAAAAAATAACCTTGCGCGTACGCAAGGTTATTTTTTCGTTTCTGCTTGAAAACGTTTATAGTATGTTGATGCTGTTGCAAAGTTAATTTCTATATCACGAATCAATGATGAGTCTTCTTCTTTAGCTAACTTCTGTAATTTTTTCATTGCTTGTTCCGATTCATTCAAGAAACCAGCGTATACCTCATGTTCTTGCTCTTTCGACTTTGGAACACGAATTTCTTTACGTATATTATCAATATCTTCTAACATGCTAGTCGTTACCTTTCGCACATCTTCTTTATATGTAGCATTCGTTATTTCCTTACCGCCCTTTTCTTTTGCCACTTCAAATAACTGTAGTGCTTTATTAATTTCTTTATTCATTTTCATATCGTATTTTTCATGTACTGCACGGTATTCTTTCATCTCTTCTGTTTGCTCAGTAGATTGCTCTACCTTTTCTTTCGGTTCTTTCGTATCTTTATTTCCATTACATCCTGCTAGAAGGATCATACTTCCCATTACAGCAATACCCAAAACCTTCTTCATCTCGTCTTCTCCTTTTATCTACAGCTACTACTCATTATAGTTTCTTTTATCTCCACTTGTTATTATACCGAGAACATCCTACTTTTTACACTTAAGACGCTACCTTAATATACATGCCTACATTTTTGTCACAGTATCGTCACTTTATGCAAATAACTTTTGCATCACCTTACAAAGCTGTATGAGTTATTTCAAAGAAATGAAAAAAGAGCTGATTCAAAAATATTTGAATCAGCTCTTTTTTATAATTTAAGCTTCTAAATTTTGTCTTTGTTGCAGTTCAAACTGCTTTTCACTTCTTCTGGCCATAAATAGATAACATAATACAGCACCAATTTCACAAAGAGCTATCACAACCCCCATCGGTAATGCGGTATTGCTTCCGCCAATACCTACTAATGGTGCAACAAGTGCTCCTGAAATGAACTGTAATAAACCTAATAAAGCCGATGCCGTTCCTGCAGCTTGTTTCTGGTTTCTCATCGCTAATGAGAAACCAGTTGTTGATACAACCCCGACACTTGATACAACAAGGAATAACGAACATAAAACACCAATTAAACCTATTCCTAGTACAATTGTCAGTAGTAAAGATAAACCACCAACAGCTGCAATAATAATACCGGAAACGAATAACGTTTTCTCATTCACTTTCCCTGCTAAACGGCCCGTAACCTGACTAGCAATAATAATACCGATACCGTTAATCGCAAAGAATAAGCTAAATTGCTGTGGTGATGCTCCGTATATGTTCTGCAACACAAATGGTGAGCCCGAAATGTAAGCAAACATTGCCGCCGTTACTAGCCCTTGTGATAATGCATATCCCATAAACAAACGATCTTTTAACAGTTTTCCATACGTCGCCAATGTCCCTGACAAACCACCTGTTTCTCTTTCTTCAGGAGGTAATGTTTCACGTAATACGAAAGTAGCTGATATTAACATGAATACACTAATTGCTCCGAGAACGATGAAGACACCGCGCCATGTTGTGAACTGTAGTAATTGTCCCCCTATAATCGGTGCCAAAATAGGCGCTGCTCCGTTTACTAACATGAGCAGTGAGAAAAACTTCGTCATTTCAGAACCTGAATACATGTCACGTACCATTGCACGTGATATAACAATCCCGGCCGATCCTGAAGCCCCTTGTAAGAAGCGCAATAACACTAAACTCCAAATAGATGGTGCAATAGCACAAAGTAAAGAAGAAGCAACATAAATAATAAGAGCGATAATAAGAGGTTTGCGCCTTCCGTAAATGTCACTAATTGAACCAACAAATAATTGTCCTACTGAAAGCCCAAGCAAACATGCTGTCAATGTAAGCTGTGCAAGAGATGCGCCTGTTTGTAAATCATCTGTTAATTTTGGTAAAGAAGGCAAATACATATCAATAGATAATGGCCCAATCGCCGTAAGTGTCCCTAATACAAGAATCATCCATAACCTATTTGTCTTGACAGGTTTATATATTTCGTGATTAACTCCATTCACTTTTCCGTTCACCCTTTCCGATAAATACTAAATCGTAACAATTATAGTTACAACATAAACATACGTCAAGTATAGTTCATTTTCCTGTTTCATACCGTAAAAAAAAGCGATAGAATTTCTATCGCTTTACTTTTTCAAATTGCTATTTGTAAATTTAGATACGGAAGACATCGCCTCTCCTGTATCTAAATATGTGATTTGAATTGGATCTCCCACTTCTGTAAACATAGCATATGGGAATTTCTTCACCGGTATCATAAATACTTTTTGTTCATTCTCTAACAGTACATACACAATTGTATTTTCACCTGATTTTTCTTTATATACACGTTGTACAACGCCTTCTTTTTGTGCTTCTTTACCATTTGAAGTCGGTCTAAATGAATCTCCACTTCCACTCAGCGCATTTTTATAATTCTCAAGCGCTTCTTTTTGCGTCGAACCTGTTGCAAATATTTTCGCATTAGAAGCATAGATAACTGTATGAGCACGTACTAATCCCCCGTCATCAATAACAGGTACAATCCAAGAAGGTTTACCATACACGTTATAAATAACCGGCATCGTTCCATGCCATTTCTCTCTCTTAAAGGAATTATCCACTACTTCCGAAGCAGCTGAACCATCCATAATCCCCTTCACTTCTTTTCCGTTATAGTAATACAACTTACCTGTACGCGCATCGATAAGCGAGTAACCTAACGCAGAATCTACTCCCTCTTTTGGAGAGGTGAAATCAGTAAAGTAATATAACGTTCCATCCTTACCGAAAATTGGTGTAACTCCTTCTTTCGTTCCCCACTCAGTCGGAATCTTCATATCCGTTTGCGAGAATTTCGTATTCCAAAATCCGTGAATATATTTACCGAAGTACGTATTTAATGTAGATGCGGTCTCGTGATTTAATACACCATCAACAAATTTAGGCGCTTTTCCTTTATCATATCTTTTCACTTCACCTGTTTGTGCATCTACTACTACAACGCCCTCTACCTCAAATCCAGATCTTCCTGAAATAAATTCACCATACGTCATTGTATAATACGGTTTCCCTTTATCATCCACTTCAAATTTAGGTTTCCCTTTAAAGATTAGATTTGGTTCTGCTTGCCTTACAACACGCTCTAAATTATTCCCGAAGAACATGCTCGGCACATATTTCATTTTATAACCAAGATGCAGTTTCGCTTCCGCATCAGGATTCGTACCTGACATCGTTACGTACCCTGGAATTGTCTCAGCTTTACGTGCTTTAAAAAAGCCTGAAACTTCAATCGGTGCTACATATAAAGCCTCACCATTTACCATTTGTGGCGTTAATTCCCCTAGCTCAAAATAAGCTACTTTCGGAATATCCCCAAATACTTTTTTCATTTTATTCTCCGCTGTCTTTGGCGGCACTGTAAACGGTTGATCATTTTCAGTAAACGGCTCTGAAATATCTTTCTCGATCTTCACAACAGAATCATATTTTTTTTGCGTGATTACTATATCGTGTAAATAACCAAAATAGCCGTAACTTGCGAGTAAAACAAACATCAGAAGTCCCTTTAACGTACCTTCTAATTTCCCTATTTGATTTTGTGAAAATAAAACAAGCCCAATTAAAACTGCTACTGCAACGGCATAATGAGTAAGAATCGAATCTGCTCGATCATCGATTAGCCAAAGATATTCATAGATTGCAATACCTATCCAAAATAATACAGGAATAACTAAAATGGATGATTTCTTACCCTTTACAACCTTCTCATCCCCTTTCTTATCCACTGCTCGAAGTTTACTACCGCTTCTTGTCCATGGAATCAAAAACAAAGTGAGAATAGCTAAAATTAAAAATTTCATCAAAGGCAATGTCCCCTTTTCTTTTATTTTCCCTTTTAGTATAACAAATAAAGGGTATTCAGGTAAAAATGGGGATGATTATATTTTTTTACTACTTAATACAATCCCACTCACTACATATAAGATAGATGCAATATAAAAAATGGTGCCAATCGTAAAGAAATCTACTAAATATCCCGTTGCAATAATTGCTATTGCTCCTCCAATCGATGTCCACACATGATATTTTCCAATCTCATAACCAGCATTTTCTTGCACAACCTTTCGTGCTAACGACGTCTTCTCGGTATTACGCTGCACAGCACCTAAAACTCCCATTACAATTTGAAGAATATACACATGCCAGACTTCCGTGGCAATCGGGAAACAAAGCATTAATATTGCCATGGACCAAGCATATATAATTAATAATTTTTGATCGCCTACTCGATCAGACATCTTTCCTACTAATGGATATACAAGTGCTGAAGTTAAAGCAAATAAGCCATACGCCCAGCCAAACTGCGAGAAGCTATTCCCAACATTCCGAAGCAATAGAATGTAAAAAGGAAATACCATACTTCCCGCCATCATAATTATGCTTTGTGACGCTACAAATCTTCTATATGTCATTTCGTATACTCCCTATAAAATAAATTCACAAATCTCTCTTTCGGATCCGCTTCTTTTTTCTTCTGAAGAAATTCTTCTATACGAGGATATGCCCTCTTTAACTGCTCCTTCGTTGGATACGAATAGTACGGTAAATAATAACTACCATTATGTTTTAAAGTAACATCAATCATTTTCTGAATGACATCTTCTGTTTTCTTTATTTCACCCTCTGAGCGTCCTTGGTTAATTAAAAGAACTAGCGCAAACATATCATCTTTCGCATAGGATAAAACTGCATTTTCATTCTTTTCCACATAACGAATCGTAATATTGAGCAAATTAAACTCTTCTTCATTTAATACGTTACGTAAATCATCTATGTATTCCGTGAAGAAATCTATAGGCACAAAGTATTCTTGTAACACTTCTGTTCTATTCGGATTTTCATATTCCATAAAGGCACTATCTGACCTCATAACATTATTTCGCGTCTCATACGCTCCATCTGTACGCTCAAAATAACTTCTTTGTATATCCCAAAATGTATTCTTTCCCCAATCGCTATAACGGGATAATCCGAGTAAAAATTTCGGTGCAGCTATAATAGTTTCCTCTTTTAATTCACTGTACTCTTCCCTCATATTTTGATTTTTCGCCAATGTATAACCTGTCACATACATCTCTTTTAAAAATGAATTGGGGGCAACAGAAATACGGGCTAAGTGCATACGAACATTTTCATCTCTTTTCACTTTATCTTTGAAATAAGATGTGTATTCTTTATAATCTATCATTCTCGTATGCATTTCATATAATTCATCATCAGTTAACTTTAATGTCACATCTAAAATGACACCAAATAACCCGTAACCACCTATGACATATGGAAATAGCTCTGCATTTTCTTCTCTACTTATATTACGTACCGTACCATCTGCCATTAACAATCTGAATGACTCTACTGTATCAATCAATGCTTCATGACGAATATCACGCCCATGTACATTCACACTTAATGAACCACCAACAGTAAAAATGTTTTGAGATTGCATTACTTGAACCGCAAGACCATATGGATTGATTTTCTGTTGAATGTCATTCCATGTGACACCGCTTTGCACCCTAATCCTCTTCTCTTCCGGATCAAATTCTAATATTTTATTATACCCCTTCATATCAAGCATCGTGCCGTTCGGATAATACGTCTGTCCTCCTTGGCTATGTTGCATACCTGCAATGGAAATTTTCTCTCCGGAAGTATTTGCATCTTTCACTACCTGTTTTAATGAACGTTCATCCTCAGCATTTTCAACACGTTTAATTTTCGTTGGAAGCAACTTTCCTACATCGCTCATAATAGGGTGCTTTAGTTGCTCTTTATATGTATTTACAGATGTTGCAAGCAACACTGTATAAGCCACAATGACCACCGCTATCTTTCTTTTTTTCAAATGACACTCTCCTCTTCTACAGTTTTCCCTCTTCATATTGTACCTATTTTCCTATGAAGAAAGTATACAAAAAAGAGGGCACCTTATTTTAGGTCCCCCCTCATCAAAATTATTACTTTGCTGCCGGCAATTGTATTGGGTCAAACTTTTCGTACGACGTATATTTTGCGTTCGTAATAATGTGTGCTTTATCCTTGCCGTTACTACTCATAATCATGTCTATCTTTGCTGATTCATATTTAAAATCTTTTGTAATGATATATTCTGCATCCACTTCTTCTATCTTCGCATTTTGTGCTTGTAACATTTTCTTCTGTGTTTCATCCATGCTAGTTAACATACTTTCTGTTTCTTGCCCTTTTAATGTAAATTTCAGTTTATATTTATCTCCGCTTTTCTCCATCTTTATTTTATCTAAAACTACTGCTGGTACTTCTAACTTATCTATAATATCTTGAGTCGCTTTCATTCCACCAGCGTTTAATTGCTCCTCTGGTACGGTTATAACTTCTCCTGTATTAGGGTTTTTTACCTCACCAGCAACTTTACCATCCACAGTATACACTACAACATCTGTACCGGAAATATTCATTTCAGAACGAGAATTCTTTGTCTTTGGCTCTAATTGCATCTTAGCCTTTAATATATCCATCTCTGTTCCCTCAGCTTTTACCCCTACACCATATGTCATCGTTACATGCTCTTCATTTTTAAAAGCTTCGTTCGTTTTCTTGAAAACATCCTTCGCTGCTAATTCTTTTTCTTTTTGAACTGATTCTTTTTTCGGTTCATCCGTCTTTGCTGTTTTCTCATTACTACACCCTACCCCTAGACTGATTGCAAGTACTAAACTTGAAACAAAAATAATTTTTTTCATAATGTCGCCCCCTTCCCCAAAATAATATCACCTCTTTTCCTATGAAATCTATATAATTTTTAATCTATATTCGCTATATAGCGACATGTTTAATGAAGGTTTTAAATATGATGTAAATAACAACAACTCATTTCAGGAGGTCATTATGAAGGCGATCATTTGCACACAGTATGGACCACCTAACGTTCTTCAGCTTCAAAATATAGAGAAACCTACACCTAAAAAGAACGAAGTATTAATTAAAATTCACGCAACAAGTGTATCGACTGGAGATTGTAGAATACGCGGTTTTAATAGTCCCCTCTTATTTTGGATTCCTATGCGGATCATATTAGGTTTCAGAAAACCGAGAAACCCTATACTCGGCGTAGAGTTATCCGGTGAAATCGAAGAAATAGGAACAGATGTAACTCAATTTAAAAAGGGAGATCCTATCTTTGCATTAACTGGCCTTCATGCTGGTGCTTATGCTGAATATACATGTGTACATGAAAGTGGATTAATAACATTAAAACCTACCAATGTGACGTATGAAGAAGCGGCAGTTATTCCTTTTGGTGGAACTTCAGCATTGCATTTCCTGAGAAAGGGCCGTATAAAAAAAGGGCAACAAGTGCTCATATATGGTGCCTCCGGATCAGTAGGAACAGCTGCTGTACAACTTGCTAAATATTTCGGTACGACCGTTACGGCTGTTTGTAGTAATTCAAATTTTGAACTCGTTCAATCTTTAGGAGCTGATACAGTAATTGATTATACGAAAGAAGATTTTACTAAGCCGGGCGAGCGCTACGATATTATATTTGATGCAGTTGGGAAGTATAAAAAATCCCTTTGTACAAATACATTAACATCCAATGGAAAATATGTATCTATTAATGGAATGATGGCCAAGGTAAGTAAAGAGGATATGATTCTATTAAAAAAACTAGTCGAAACGGAAAAACTAAAGCCCGTTATTGATAGAACTTACCGATTAGAAGAAATTGCTGAAGCTCATATGCATGTGGAAAAGGGACATAAAAAAGGGAATGTTTCCATTACCTTAAAATAAAATATATTCAGAAAATAATATTGACAATTCTATTTGTAAGATTTACTATTAGTACCATATTAAAAAACTACATACACATACTCTTATCAAGAGTGGCGGAGGGACTGGCCCGATGATGCCCGGCAACCGAGCTTATGACGTATAAGCTAAGGTGCTAATTCCTGCAAAACGAGTTTTCGTTTTGGAAGATAAGAGAGGAACCTATTTTGTCTATTCGGCACCTCTCTTATTTTTGAGAGGTGCTTTTTATTTTGGAACGTATATGAAGGGGGAACTATAGATGAAAAAAGTATTATTGAGCATTGTAAGTGGAGCGGTATTATTGTTAGGTGCATGTGGTGCTAATTCTGATAAAGAGGTAAAAGCATTAAATGAGAAAAAGATTACTGTCGGTGTAACGGGTGGACCGCATGAACAAATTTTTGAAAAGGTAAAAGAAGTGGCAGCGAAAGACGGTCTCGAAATTGATGTAAAAGTATTTAATGATTATGTAGCACCGAACGTATCTTTAGATGAAAAAAGCCTCGATGTAAATAGCTATCAAACGAAATCTTATTTAGACGTATTTAAAGCTGAACGCAATATGAAATTAACTGAAGTATTTTCAACAGTAACATTCCCTATGGGCGTATATTCTAAAGACATAAAAGATGTAAAAGACTTAAAAGAGGGCGACGCAATCGCTGTACCAAATGATCCAACGAATGAACTTCGAGCTTTAAAACTATTTGAAAAAGCAGGCGTTTTAAAAGTGGATCCAAAGGCTACAGAAAAAGCGACTGCGAAAGATGTAATTGAAAACCCAAAGAAATTAAAAATTGTTGAATTAGAGGCATCTCAATTACCGACACAACTAAGTGAAGTGAAAGCAGCTGCAATTAATACAAACTTTGCATTAGGTGCAAAATTAAGCCCTGCGAAAGATTCTATTTTCCGTGAAGGAAAAGATTCACCATATGTAAACTGGGTCGTTGTTCGTACTGAAAATAAAGATGATGCTGTTGTAAATAAATTAAAGAAAGCTTATCAATCTAAAGAAGTAAAAGAATTTATCGAGAAAAAATTTGATGGTTCAGTTTTACCATCTTGGTAGGAGCTGACGATAATGATTGAATTAAAAAATGTATCCAAAGTATTTACAACAAAAAAAGGGAATGTAGAAGCTCTTAAACCTACTTCCCTTCAAGTAAAAAAGGGCGAAGTATTTGGAATCATTGGATATAGTGGCGCTGGTAAAAGTACATTAATTCGATGTGTAAATTTATTAGAAAAACCAACGACAGGAAATATCATTGTAAACGGCCAAGACTTAACAACTTTATCAGCAAAAGAACTAGCAAAATCGAGACAAAAAATCGGAATGATTTTTCAAGGATTCAACTTACTTAAAACTGTGACAGTTTATGAAAATATCGCATTACCGTTACGTCTATCTGGTCTTCCCAAAAATGAAATTGAAAAAAGGGTAGAAAAGTATTTACGTATTGTCGATCTTTTTAACCGAAAAGATGCATATCCGAGCGAACTTTCTGGCGGCCAGAAGCAACGTGTTGCCATTGCACGTGCACTATCACATGAACCGGAAGTGTTATTAAGCGACGAAGCAACGAGTGCTTTGGATCCAGAAACAACTGAATCTATTCTCGACCTATTATTAAAGATTAATGAAGAAATCGGGATCACAATTTTATTAATTACACATGAAATGAATGTTATCCAGCGTATATGTGACCGAGTTGCTGTTATGGAACATGGAGCAGTAGTTGAAAGCGGGACTGTGAAGGATATCTTCACAAACCCACAGCATACAACAACGAAGAAATTCGTAAACAGTGCATTTGCAGCTAAAATTCCAGAAGAAGTACAAAAAGAACTTCAAAGAACCGGAGAAATCGTAACACTTTCATTTATAGGGAACTCTTCTGGCGAACCAGCGTTAGCTATCGCTACAAAGCGCTTTCAAGTGTATCCGAATATTTTATCCGGTAATATTACACAGCTAAAACATGAAGCATATGGGAAACTGATTATTCATATGCAAGGTGAAAAAGCTGAAATAGACCGTGCTTTATCATTTTTACAAGAGCAAGGGATCATCGTAGAAGGAGGTAGAACAGATTATGGGAAACAAGTCCTTTTTGGATGAATGGGGTAAAGTCATATGGGAAGCAACCATTCAAACATTTCAAATGACATCTATTTCACTATTCATCTCTATCCTTATTGCACTACCACTTGGCGTCACGCTTGTTTTAACGAGACCTGGTGGACAGCACGAAAATAAAATCATTTATCCAATTCTTAATACAATTATTAACGTTATTCGCTCTCTTCCATTTATCATTCTACTATTCTTTATTTTACCTTTTACAAAGTTTCTAATGGGAACATCCATTGGTGTGCAAGGTGTCATCGTACCACTTGTCGTATTCACGGCCCCTTATATTGCACGATTAATGGAGACAGCTTTATTAGAAGTGGATCGTGGTGTTATTGAAGCTTATCAAGCGATGGGCGTTTCTACTATAAAAATCATTTGGCACGTTATGGTGAAAGAAGCTCGTCCCTCCCTTGTACTTGGATTAACAATTGCAACGATTGGTTTAATCGGTGCAACAGCAATGGCTGGACTTGTAGGTGCTGGCGGTCTTGGTGATTTAGCATATCGATTCGGACATTTACGCTACGAACCTGAAGTAATGTATGCAACTGTCTTTATTTTAATTATCCTCGTTCAAGGGCTACAATCTTTAGGGAATGGTGTTGCACGAAGATTGAAGAAAGATTAAAAAAGAAGGTATCTCACCAGGGTGAGATACCTTCTTTTTATCTTTTAAATCCACCTTCAGAATGAATGACTTGTCCAGTAATCCATTCTGCTTCTTAACGATTTAATTTTTATCCTTCTTATATACCATGTAACTAGGTTCATTATAAACCCACTCACCTGTACCAATTCTTAACCAGCCACTCTTCTCTTCATATACTGTAGCTTTTTCACCTTTGCTGGCTTTTCTAACAACAGAGTAGCTAGCACCCGCTCCGCTACGAACATTTACCCCAATTCCATTAATTTCAACTGTACCAATTCCTTTTTGAACACTACCAGTTTCAATTACTTGAAGCATGTTTAAAATGAATGCTGCTGTTTCACCACGAGTCGTCGTGCCTTTAGGGACATACAGATTATCCCCCATACCTTTCACAATACCCAAACCGTATAATCTTTGTACTGCTTCTTTATAGATAATTTGATCTTTATCTGCAAATGGTAAGTTTGCCAATGGTCCACTTATTTTTTTATACTCTAAAGCTTTATTTACAATAACTGCAGCTTCTTCTCTTGTAATAGGTGTGTTAGGGTCAAAATTACCATCTCCTCTACCAGAAATGATACCTACACTTGCAGTACGTTTAATACCCTCTCGTAAAGTTGGATTTACATCGTTTAAATCTTTAAACGTTGCATCTCCAGCTGGAAGACTTAAAGAATTAGAGATTAACTGAGCAAACTCAGCTCTTGTTACAGATCTATTAGGCGCAAAAATGCCATTTCCTTCTCCGACCATAATACCTCTTCTATTCAAATCACGAATAGCTGGCTCATACCAACCTCCTGTTATATCGTCTGTTGGTTGATAAAATTTATTATAATATCCTTCAACACCATTTACGAATGGAACCCATTGTCCACTGTTAATCATAATAGCAGGACAGATTTTACCACTCCATTTTTGGTGTTTTACAACATTATTTAATGGGACACCTGTTTCTTTCATTAAATAAGCTGCAAGTTTCTTAGCGTTATCTACTGCCTTATTATAGTCACCATCACTGTTAACTGCAATTTCAATTGCAATAGATTCTCTATTACCTGAACCATCACCGTCTCCTGCGTGCCACCCGTTCTCGTTTAATGGTAAGTGTTGATAAATCTCCTTATCATCTACTGTAAAGTGCCATGATGCAGCTCGATCTGTTGTCCCTGTTGCTTGGTTATATAAGTATTGAGCGTGGTTTTTAGCTCCTGCTCCTACGTTTTTATTATCAGTTTCATGAATTGTAATATACTTTGGAACCATATGGTTTTGGGGACGAATATTCTCGTTACCAGTTGGAACAATCCATTCAGTGAATGGGACGCCATTTATAGTACTAGAAACTTTAGGAGCTGAAAAAGAAAGACTACGTTTTGTTCTATTTGAATTGTTAGGAACCGTTAATGTACCTGTTTCTTCATACATACCTTCTGAACCTTGAAGACTGTCCACTTTCTTATTATCGACAGTACCTCCACCACGTCCGTCTACTCCTTCAAAACTCTCTTCAATACTTTTTAAAGCCTGTTCATCTGATACCTGAAGTTGATCTGTTCCACCTTGTTCCAGAGCACTTATAGATTGATAGTTATTTACTGATTGTTGTTCCTCTGCGAACGATATCATAGATGAAGATAATACCGTTAGTCCTGCTGTTAATGCTACTACCTTTTTATGAAATGTAATACTCATGTTTAATTTGATATATCTTGCTATTTTAGATATATCTTCCTCCTTTAATAGACTTATAAAAATTCGCGAAAAGAACCTCCAAAATACCCTTTTGAATGTTGAAAACAATACTTAACATTTTACTCGATATCCCGTTTGTTTTCTATGAAATCTCTAAATTCTTTAAAAATCCTGACAACAAATAAAAAAGAACTCCTATTTTTAGAAATCCTTTTTTTCTACACCTCTGTGTATAAGTTTACTAATATGCTAGATATTAATTAATTTTACATAGCATTATAGTTCTTACATAAGTTAATCAAACCAATATAAATAACTCTAAGTAACAATTATAGAAAAGAGCATGTTTTAAAAAGATTAATTAAAACATACTCTTACTTTTTTCAAATTTAGACCTTTAGCGAACCACGAAATCCTCTAGCAGCATAATAGGAATCTGCTCCATTGTGGTACACGAAAACGTGTCCGAAGCGATAATCGCAAAATAGAGCACCGCCGAGTTCTCGAATGTCTGAAGGTGTTTGTACCCAGCTTGATGATTTCATGTCAAAATCCCCAAACTGTTGCAACTCTCGATATTGTTCTTCCGTTAATAGTTCAATGCCCATAGCAGTTGCCACATCAATAACGTTATTTTCTGGTTTATGTTTTTTTCTTGCCTCTAACGCTTCAAGATCATAACAAAGACTTCTGCGGCCTTTAGGACTCTCCTTTGAACAATCATAGAAAGTATACTCGTCCTTCTCTTCATTATAACCAACAACATCCGGCTCACCGCCAGTTACTTCCATTTCATGAATTGACCACAATTTTTCAGTATTAGTAGCCAGCTTCGCTTCAATCTTATCCCATTCAAGACCTTCATGGCGGTTCATGTTTTTCTCAAAACGAGCTTGTAATACTTTTAATAGTTCTTCACGTTGTTCTACAGATAACTCATTTTTATTCTCTGTCATATTAGTCCTCCGAATTACGTTTCCTTATAATCATTTACATTTTTTCAATACTAGTTTGCATGCAGTTTACAATAAATTATATAATTTGTTGTATCTCTTTTTCAACAATCTGACACGATTGCAAAACGAAAAATCCCTGTGTGGATATCCATTATATAGTACGAAAATCTTTCATACTTTCCCCAAGAATATAGTGTGAAAACCACATCAAATTCTGCTTCATAATAGCTACCTTCATTCCTGGCTGATTAGGACTATATGCCATTCCTTTAAATATAATTAACTCTGTATCGACTTCCATATCTCTTAACCCTTCATATAGCTCATATGCATTTGTAATTGGAATTCTTGTATCCTTTTCCCCATGTTGAATTAAGGTAGGCGTACAGGCTGATTTAATATATGTCATTGGTGATGTTTTCTTGTATATCTCTGGATCATTCCATGGAGTATTTCCTAAATACATGCTAATAAAGTAAGGGATATCTGTATTTACATAATGGGTACTCCAGTTCGTAATGCCGCCCCCAACTGAAATAGCTTTAAATCTACTGCTACATGTAGAACAGATAGCTGATATATATCCCCCGTTACTCCATCCCATAACTCCTACTCTCTCTTTATCTACAATCCCCTTTTCAACTAGTTCATCCACTCCAGATATAATATCATCATAATCAGCAATTCCTTGTTTTCTATAGTTTGCTTTTAAAAATTCATTACCATAACCAGAACTTCCCCTATAGTTTGGCTCTAAAACAATAAAGCCTTTTTCGATAAATTGTTCAATCGGATATTTCTCATTAAAACAGTCTGAAAATATCGGAAAGGATGCCCAATTCGGACCACCATGAATTACTACTAATAAGGGATATTTTTTATTTGCCTCAAACTCTACTGGGGTTGATAAAACACCTTCTATTTCAAGACCATCACTACTTTTCCATGAGATGATTTCTCTGTTACTTTTAAGCCTTCCTTCGAAAAAGCTATTTTCGTTTGTTATTTTTTTATCATTCAAATAGATTTCAAAGGTTTCATTCGTTATAGCCTTAGTATATGTTATATGATTGCCATCCCTTGTTATAGAGGCATCCATTATAAAGCCATCTACTGTTTCGCTTAACATTTCCATAGTGCCATCCTCACGTAGCAAGCCAATACGGTAATTCGTTTTATCCTGCCATCTAATTAAAATCCCTTTAGCTGTCCACTGTAATGGCATAATCGTACTATCAAAATCGGTTAAAGGTTGAATTACCTCTCCCGTATTCATATCATATATCTCTAATGTACTATCTTGTATATGGTTTCTATAGTAATCCTTCTCTCTTATGCTTGCTGCGTAACATATTTTGCTGCCCTTAGGAGAAAAGCAGACGCTCCCTCCTAACAACTTATCCATATTCATTTTTTGTAGTTCCCCAGCTTCAACATCTAATATGTATAGATCACCATTCATATAATCGTTTAAACTTGGTGTAGCCATACATACAACCTTTTTCCCATCATTTGAAATATCAAAGTTATGTATATAAAAATCCTTACCATCCGTTAGTTGATAAACACCGCTAACCTTCCGTTCCTGTTTATCGTTTTGTTTCACTTTTTCTATTTCAATGTAGTATAAACAATTATTCTGATGTTCCTTACCTACATGATGGAAATCTCCATATCGTTCCTTACGTTTCTTTATCTCCTCACATTCTTTTGACTGTGCAATATAATAAAAACCTTTACCAGTAGGCTCCCATTTGAATGTATTAACTCCTTCCTTCTCATCCGTAATTTGAACCTCACTACAACCGTCTATTGACTTAACAAAGATCTGATTTTTATTAGCTCCGTCACCGCCTGGTCTAAGGTATGCAATGCTCTTAGAATCTGGAGACCATAATGGATGTGTACTATCTATATCCCCATTTGTTAGTGGGTAACTCTTCCCTTTATCTTTCTCATATATCCATACATGATTTCTATACGTATTGTCTTCCCAGTTAGCTGACTTCTTTACAAATGCTACGTTTTTGCTATCATCACTTATGTTTGTACTTGATAAGGCCGATAATGAAATAATCTCTTCTATACTTAAATATGTTTTTGCTTTCACTTTCATATAATAAGCCCCCTTGTAATGTCCATGAATCTATCGGCTCTTCTCTTCATAATAAAGAAAATTGTTCACTGATACTTAAAATAGTAACGGAAAATTCAGATAAATAAAAATGGTTCTATTCCAAATCCGATAAAGTAAAACTTTCATTAGTAGGGTGCTATCCACTTAGCAATTTTAGATGTTCTTTTTTGGCACAAAAATACCCCTTTAGATAACATATCTAAAGGGGTGCAGATTCGTAAATTTATTTCAAATCCACAACTATATTTATTAACCTACTAATCTCCTACTCAACAGTAACAGACTTAGCTAAGTTACGTGGCTTATCAACGTCACATTCGCGGTGAAGTGCCGCGTAGTATGAGATAAGTTGGAATGGAATAACTGCTACTAGCGGTGCTAGCGCTTCGTGTACAGCTGGTAATACGAAGCTGTCACCTTCCATTTCTAAGCCTTTCATTGAGATGATACATGGGTTAGCTCCGCGTGCTACTACTTCTTTCACGTTACCACGAATTCCAAGGTTTACGTGCTCTTGTGTAGCAAGTGCGATAACTGGTGTACCATTTTCGATTAAGGCGATTGTACCGTGTTTTAATTCTCCTCCAGCAAATCCTTCTGCTTGGATGTAAGAGATTTCTTTTAGCTTTAACGCACCCTCTAATCCTACGTAGAAGTCTACGCTACGTCCGATGAAGAAACAGTTACGAGTTGTTGCTAAAAATTGTTTTGCTAATGCGTCCATTTCTTCTTTTTGATCACAAAGTTCTATCATTGCATTTGCTACAAGTCCTAATTCGTGTGTTAAATCAAAATCAAGAACTTCGCCTTTTGCTTTAGCAATGTCCGCAGCTAAAATTGAAAGTACTGCAAGTTGTGCTGTGTACGCTTTCGTTGATGCAACTGCGATTTCTGGTCCCGCATATAATGGAAGTGTGTAATCAGCTTCACGAGAAAGCGTAGAACCAGGTACGTTTGTAATCGTTAATGCTTTATGACCCATTTCATTTGTTTGCACAAGTACTGCACGGCTATCAGCTGTTTCACCACTTTGTGAAATGTAAATGAAGAATGGTCTTTCTGTTAATAATGGCATGTTATAAGAGAATTCACTTGCTACGTGCACTTCAACTGGCATTTTTGCAAACTTCTCGATAAATTGTTTTCCAACAAGACCTGCATGATAACTTGTTCCACATGCAATGATGTAAATACGATCGCTATCTAAAATCGCATTGCGGATGTCTGCATTCAGTTCAATCTCGCCATTTTCATCTTGATACTTTTGAATTATATTACGGATTACAAGTGGTTGCTCATCGATTTCTTTAAGCATGAAATGAGGGTATGTTCCTTTTTCAATATCACTTGCGTCTAATTCCGCTGTAAACGGTGCACGTTCAATCGTTTCACCTTGTAAGTTTTTAATTGTAATACTTTCTTTCGTTACGATTACGATTTCTTTATCCATTAACTCAATAAATTGATCTGTAACTTGTAACATCGCCATAGCGTCGCTCGCCACAACATTAAAGTTGTCACCAACACCTACTAATAGCGGGCTTTTGTTTTTAGCAACATAAATCATGTTTGGATTTTCAGCATCAAGTAATCCGATTGCATAAGAGCCATGTAAAAGAGATAGCGTATTACGGAACGCTTCTTCTACACTTAGTCCTGTGCTCACTTGTTGTTCCATAAGCTGTACGATAATCTCTGTATCAGTTTCACTTACGAACGTTACATCTTGTAAATATTCTTTTTTCACTAATTCATAGTTTTCAATTACACCGTTATGAACTAGTGTAAAGCGTTTTGATGTACTTTGATGCGGATGCGCGTTTACTTTGCTTGGAACACCATGTGTAGCCCAGCGTGTGTGACCGATTCCCACGCTTGCTGCTACGTTCTCATCTACGATTTCGCGAAGTTTTGCAATACGACCTTTTTCTTTGTATACAACAACACCGTTCTCTGCTTGTACTGCAATACCTGCTGAATCATATCCACGATATTCTAGCTTTTCTAAACCTTTTAATAAAATTTCCTTTGCATCTTGCTCTCCAATAAATCCTACGATTCCACACATGTTTAGTCGCCGTTACAAATGCTTACATTGCTCTGCGAACATGTAACGACATAGTCCGATACCATTTTTATTTATACTAAAAAACGGATTACATATTGCTAGCCCTGTAAGCTTGTAACGGCTTTCACCTTCCTCTCGATTGGGTTTAAGTCCGTATATACTTATACAGCTAGTTTGTATCCGTTCCTTTTCTCTCATCACACTTTCACCTTTGTCCACTAAGTCACCTTAATGATTTAAGTAAAAGCTTGCGGTTGTGATGAACAACCGGGAGTCATCCGCCGAAATCTCGATAAACTCCACCTCGTCAACTACACTACTTGTAGTTCTGGCGCTTCTATAATTTACAATATTTCCTTTGAGAAAAAGAACAAGACCATCTTATAACAAACATAGATAAACCGTCAATGAAATTTTTTTCATCGTCTATAAAACATATGAAAAAGGAGCACTTCTTGTGCTCCTTTTCAATAAATTTATCAAATTATTCAGCGCCAACTTCAGCTTTTACAACTTCTACAATGCGATGTACATATGCGTCACACACTTCTTGTGTTGGTGCTTCTGCCATTACACGAATAAGTGGCTCTGTTCCAGATGGACGAACAAGAATGCGGCCATCACCGTTCATTTCTTCCTCTACCACACGAATAATTTCTTTAATTTTTTCATTTTCTAATGCTAGTTTTTTATCTGTTACACGAACGTTTACTAGTAATTGTGGGAATTTTGTCATCTCACCTGCAAGCTCAGATAATGGTTTTTTCGTCATTTTCATGATGTTCACCAGTTGAAGTGCACTTAACATTCCATCACCAGTTGTAATGTAATCAAGTAAGATAATATGACCCGATTGTTCCCCACCTAAGTTGTAACCACCACGCTTCATCTCTTCCATTACGTAACGATCACCAACTGCTGTTTTATCACTTGTAATATTATTAGCTTCAAGTGCTTTGTAGAAACCTAAGTTACTCATAACAGTTGAAACGACTGTATTATGCTTTAGTTGACCAGTTTCTTTCATGTACTTCGCACAAATAAACATAATTTGATCGCCATCAACGATGTTTCCTTTTTCATCTACAGCGATTAAACGGTCACCATCACCATCAAAGGCAAGACCGATATCAGCGCCTTTATCTTTTACTAATTTAGCTAATACTTCTGGATGCGTAGAACCTACTCCATCGTTAATGTTCATGCCGTTTGGTGAAGTTCCCATTGTTGAAATATCAGCCTCTAAATCCGCAAATAAGTATGGAGCTAAAGAAGACGTAGCACCATGCGCACAATCTAAAGCGATATGTAAACCAGAGAAATCTTCCTCTACAGTTTGTTTAATATATTGTAAATATTTTTGTCCGCCTTCAAAATAATCACTTACTTGTCCAAGGTTCGTACCTGTTGGACGTGGTAACTCATCAACTTCTTTGTCTAATAAAGCTTCGATTTCTGCTTCTTGCTCATCTGTTAATTTAAAACCGTCTGAACCGAAGAACTTGATTCCGTTATCCTGTACTGGATTATGAGATGCAGAAATCATAACACCTGCTTGTGCATCTAACGCTTTTGTTAAATAAGCAACACCTGGTGTAGAAATAACACCAAGGCGCATTACTTCTGCTCCAGTTGATAATAGACCTGCTACTAAAGCTCCTTCTAACATATGTCCTGATATACGTGTATCACGGCCGATAATTACTTTTGGACGATCTGTATCTTTTGTTAATACATAACCACCAAAACGTCCAATTTTGAACGCTAATTCAGGTGTTAACTCCTGGTTCGCAACCCCACGTACTCCATCTGTACCAAAATATTTACCCATTATGATTCGCTCCTTTTTCTGGCTCTTTTTGATTATCTACTGTTGGCTCTTGACTAGTTTCTTTTTCTTTATTTTGTTCCTGTTCCTTTTCCGGGTCAGGCTTAGGCTTATGTTCAGGTTCAGGATTTTTTGGTTTTTCAGTTTGATTATCTTGGTTATTATTTGAATCTGGTTTTTCACCGTTACCCTGTACTTCTTTATCTGGATTTTCTTTCTTCACAATTGTGACTTTGGCACTTTTTTGCTTTGGCTCTATTGAAATATTACCAGGACCGCTCACTTGAATAGAAACATCCTTCGTCCCCGGAGATACATTTTGCAGATTAATGGCTGCTGTTATTTGAGCTGCTGTTATTTTATCTACTATACTTGTTTCTCCTGAAATATCAACGCTTATCTTCCCATCTTGCGGCGAAAGTAGCTGGGCCGTAACATCTTTAGAAAGTCCATTTTTTTGAATTGATATACCATCAATCGTTCTTGTTTTCGTTTGTTTTGTTTTTTGCACTCCTACCGAAACCTTCACTTGATTCGGTTTTGCACTTGTTACACCCTTTGGCAATAAAACAGAGGTATCGAATGTTGTAGACTCTGTCAATTGACTAAGATCTACTTCGACCCCCTCTATCGATTGTATATTATCCAAGATATCTTTTGGACCTGCTATCGTTACTTCTCTCGGCTCAATGCTAATATTTGTAACGGCCAATCCTTCTGGTAAACTCCCCTTTTTCGTATACGTTACAGGAACAGTTTTTTCAGTATTATTGGCCGTAGCTTGCGTCGCCACATTCAATGTTACACTAATTTTAGATGGACTCGTTCTTACATTTAAACGTTTTCCTTCTCTATTGTATAATGTAACTTCAGCTGTTTTTGTAACAGTTTTATTAACACCTTTTAAATCAATATACGCCTTAGCAGATGAAATACTTTCAATTTCTTCTTTCGTCCCAACTACCTCAACAGTATCAGGTTTAATGTTTGATTTTTCGAGAGTAGAACCCGCTGGCATTTGATCCTCATTTGATAATTTTAAGTCTACATGGACGTATTTTCTCGCTTTTTCATGTAGAGTAATTTTAATTGTTGATGGCTGAACTGTTCCTTTCACATCATCTGGAAGCCCGTTCGTTTTCAAAGAAACTTCATAAGTTCCTTTTTCGCTATCTCTCAAATCAACTGGTATATCAAATTGTTTTTTTGCTTTTGCTGTAGCAACTGCTGCTTTTGGGCCCTCTAACTTCACCTTAACGCCCTCTGACGGAATACCACTTACAATATATTTCTCTTCATCATACTTAAGGTTAATGGCATAATTAGTTAAGGTTTCTTTCGCATCATTTGCGAAAGGCATTATCCCCGATGTCGTATTTTTTTCAGTTAAAGTCGCTGACATAAAAAGCATACACGCCAATAGTAATGAGATCCCTTTTAGAAACCAATGATTCTCCATTAACTTATCCATGACGCTTTCTCCTCCAATTCCATAAAGACGAAGAAGTCGTTTTTTCGTTCACACTAAATTCAGCTAACAACATATCTTTCAGTTGTTCTGTCTTCAAATCACGATGCAACTTACCATTTTTCGTTAAAGAAATTTGGCCAGTTTCTTCCGACACAACTACTGTAATACTATCAGTAACTTCACTAACTCCCATTGCAGCGCGATGCCTAGTTCCTAGTTCCTTAGAGATAAAAGGACTTTCCGATAACGGAAGATAACACGCTGCTGCTTTAATGGTACTTCCTTGCATAATTACTGCTCCATCGTGAAGAGGTGTATTAGGAATGAAAATATTAATGAGTAATTCCGATGATACGTTTGCATTTAGCGGAATACCCGTTTCCACATAATCACCCATACCAGTCTCTTTTGACAAAGTAATTAATGCACCAATTCTACGTTTTCCCATATATTCCGTCGCTTTCGCTATCGCTGTTGCAACGATTTCAGGCTCATCGTCCTCCTGAGTTCCAGTACGCGAAAATAAACTCCCGCGTCCTAGCTGCTCAAGTGCTCTTCGCAATTCTGGCTGGAAAATAATAATAACGGCTAAAAATCCCCACGTTAATACTTGCTCAGTTAGCCAATAAAGCGTATGTAATTCAAGGAAAATACTGATCATCCGAACGACAATAATAACTGTAATCCCTTTTAAAAGTTGAACAGCTTTCGTCCCTCGGATTATGAGAATTAGCTTATATATAATAAACCATACAACGGCAATATCTAATACCGTACTAAGATATTTCAAAATGGTCGTATCTTCAAAAGGCATGCTAACCCTTCCTCCTACTTACGAGCAATTCTATCCATATATTGAAATATTGTTTTATGCTCTATCTGTATGTATTTCCAACAACTAGTTAATTATACCATACATGAAACAAACGACAATTACAAACAACCCTCCTTTAGTCTAAATTGGTAAGATGTCAAACATTATTATCGTACAGTATAATATAAATCATTATTATACGCTTATTTTCAAATAAAAAAAGCAACTTCTCAGTTGCTTTTCTTACATTTATTTTAGTTTTTCACCGAATAAAGAACCCATTAAAGCAACTGCTGTTGTTGCCGTTCTGTTTCGCTCATCTAAAATTGTATTTACTTCAACAAACTCAGCAGATGTAACAATATCAGCTTCCGCTAACATTTCCATTGCTAAATGGCTTTCACGATAAGATAGGCCACCAATTACAGGCGTGCCAACTCCTGGTGCATCATGAGGATCAAGACCATCTAAATCTAATGATAAATGTACACCATCAGTATGAGATAAATAAGCGATTGTTTCTTCCATAACGGCCGTCATACCCATACGATCAATCTCGTGCATCGAGAATACTTTAATACCTTCATTGCGAATAAAGTCTTTTTCTCCTTCATCTAATGCACGTGCACCGATAATGACAACATTCTCTTTTTTCACCTTTGGATATGCCCCGTATAAATCTACAAGCGTTTGATGTCCATACCCTAAACTTGCTGCAAGTGACATGCCATGAATATTTCCAGATGGTGAAGTTTCTTCTGTATTTAAGTCACCATGTGCATCGTACCAAATAACACCTAAATTTTTATAATGTTTCGCAACACCAGCTAATGTACCAATTGCGATACTATGGTCACCACCTAATACAAGTGGAAAACGTCCCTCTTCTATAATATGATCCACCTTACTTGCTAATTCGTTACATACAGTTGCAACTTGTGTAAGGTTTCTTAAGCTTGTATTTACATCTATTTCTTTTTCTCTCTCTATACATATATCTCCCATATCTTTAACGTTATATCCAATTTCTTCAATTCTTTCAATTACGCCTGCATAACGGATTGCACTCGGCCCCATATCTACCCCGCGACGCATCTGTCCTAAATCCATTGGAACTCCAATAACTGAGATTTCTTTTTTCATAGATAGTATCCCCCTTTTATGCCTTCACTAAATATTTTAAATCTTTTATATAGTCTGACTCAACTCGACATTTTTCTGTATGGATATACAAATTATTCACTTGTATTCGCCTTAAAAACCCAATTTCAAGACTATTCTATGTATAAAGTTAACTTAATGAAACAACTACCATCATTATTATTAAATAATAATAAAAAACACTCCTACATTTAGAAGTGTTTTTCTGATGCTATTTTCCATACTGCGGCAATATTCTTTGCTGTCATTTCGATATTCTCTTCCGCTACTTTATATGCCTCTTCTAATGTCATAGGACTCGCTGTAATACTAAATACTGCATCGATTCCTTTTTCATGAACAGCTGGATAATTCGGAGATACAGATCCTCCAATAGCAATGACAGGAATACGAAAATGCTTTGCACGCTCCGCAACACCTACAGGTGCCTTTCCATATGCTGTTTGTTCATCTATTCTCCCTTCGCCAGTTATAATTAAATCTGCTCCTTCTATATGCTTATCAAAATTTGTATAGTCTAATACAATTTCAATTCCTCTCCGCAAGTTTCCCTTTAACACTGCAATAACAGCTGCTCCCATTCCTCCTGCGGCTCCTGCGCCAGGTATTTTAGATACGTCGCAAGATAAGTATTGTTTAAGGATACTCGCATAATGCTTTAAATTCTCATCCAGCTCTTTCATCATCTCTGCATTCGCACCCTTTTGCCTCCCAAATACGAAAGATGCTCCTCTTATTCCAACTAACGGATTATCTACATCACATGCTGCTTCTATCTTTATATGCAGTAAGCGTGAATCCATGCATGAAAAATCAATAGCGACAATCGAATGTAACGTTCCTCCAGATGGCTCTATTACTTCCCCTTTTCCATTTATAAACCTGACCCCTAAAGCTGACAACATACCTGCTCCGCCATCATTTGTAGCACTTCCGCCAAGTCCTAAAATAATGTGCTCAGCTCCTTCGTCTAGCGCATGTAGTATAAGCTCTCCGGTTCCTTTAGTCGTTGTAATAAGTGGGTTTCGCTTTTTAACCGGAACATGTTGTAATCCTGATGCTGCTGCCATTTCAATAAACGCTGTCTTTTTATCTTTAGACATACCGTAAAAGGCTTGTACACGTTCTCTAAGCGGTCCTGTCACATGAAGAGGTATCATTCTTCCATCTGTAGCATCCACAAGTGAATCAACCGTTCCTTCACCTCCATCTCCAATTGGTATTTTTACGTACTCTGCTTTAGGAAAAATTGCTCCAAATCCTCTTTCAATAGCTTCACATACTTTTATAGCTTTTAAGCTTTCTTTATATGAATCAGATGCAATAACAACTTTCACAATTATCCCCCATCCTTTACTTTTACATTTTCTTCATTTTAAACGACAAGTATGAAAGTTGTCTTTTTAAATACAAAGAACATACCATTTGCTATTTAAAATAGCTTTTTGGTGGAGCCTAGCGGGATCGAACCGCTGACCTCCTGCGTGCAAGGCAGGCGCTCTCCCAGCTGAGCTAAGGCCCCAAAGTTATAAGGCGGTAAGACGGGATTCGAACCAGCGACCCCACCTTGGCAAGGTGCATTCTACCACTGAACTACTTCCGCGAAAATGGTGAGCCATGAAGGATTCGAACCTTCGACCCTCTGATTAAAAGTCAGATGCTCTACCAACTGAGCTAATGGCTCGTAAATGGCTGGGCTAGCTGGATTCGAACCAGCGCATGACGGAGTCAAAGTCCGTTGCCTTACCGCTTGGCTATAGCCCATTAATATTTACTAGTATGGTTATCTTTTCAAAAAAATAAACCCTCTCAGGTTATTTTAAAGAAAATGGTGGAGGGGGGCAGATTCGAACTGCCGAACCCGAAGGAGCGGATTTACAGTCCGCCGCGTTTAGCCACTTCGCTACCCCTCCGACATTTAAAATATATATGGTGGAGGATGACGGGATCGAACCGCCGACCCCCTGCTTGTAAGGCAGGTGCTCTCCCAGCTGAGCTAATCCTCCAAAAGTGGTGACCCGTACGGGATTCGAACCCGTGTTACCGCCGTGAAAGGGCGGTGTCTTAACCACTTGACCAACGGGCCAAAAATTTCAAAACTCTTCCCAAGCTTCCAACCGGGCTTGAACCGGTGACCTCTTCCTTACCATGGAAGTGCTCTACCAGCTGAGCTATGGAAGCATAATGGCTCCGCAGGTAGGACTCGAACCTACGACCGATCGGTTAACAGCCGATAGCACTACCACTGAGCTACTGCGGTTTAATAATTGCTTGGCGACGTCCTACTCTCACAGGGACAAGGTCCCAACTACCATCGGCGCTAGAGAGCTTAACTTCCGTGTTCGGTATGGGAACGGGTGTGACCTCTCTGCCATCATCACCAAACTATGAAGGCATATTCCTTCAAAACTAGATAACATT